>DATIQP010000885.1:0-10759 GCA_035470765.1 Polyangiaceae bacterium
ATGGACGGCTTCACCTTCCTGCGCATCCTGATGTCGAAGCAACCGACGGCGGTGATCGTCGTCTCGAGCTACGCGCAGAAGGAGAACGTCTTCAAGGCGCTCGAGCTCGGCGCGCTCGACTTCGTCACCAAGCCGGACCAGAAGATCGCGCCCGACGCGAAGGAGCTGAAGGACCAGATCCTCGCGAAGGTGCTCCAGCTCCGCACGGTGCGCCCGAAGCTGCTCAGGCTCCCCCCGACGCGCCGGATGCCGAGCGGGATCTTCTCCGACGGCGAGCTCTCGCAGCCGGGCGTGCCCTCGGCCCGGGCGCCGGGCGAGTTCTCGCCGCGATGGCTGGTCGCGATCGCGTCGTCGACCGGCGGCCCGGGCGCCCTGATCGATATCTTCGGCCGCATGCCGGCCACGACCCACGCGACGTTCGTCGTCGCGCAACACATGCCCGACAAGTTCACCCGCACGTTCGCCGAGCGCCTCGCCAAGCGCGGACCGGTGCGCTTCGCCGAGGCGCAAGACGGCGACCGGCTCTACGCGCGGACCGGCTTCGTCTGCCCCGGCCGGCAGTGCATGGAGGTGAGCATGGCCGAGCACGCCTTCTACGTGCGGCTCTTCGGACCTGCCAGCACCGATCGCTACGTCCCGAGCGGAGACCGGCTGTTGCGCTCGGCGGCCGTCGCCGGACCGCGATGCGTCGGCGTGGTACTCACCGGGATGGGCGACGACGGCGTCGAGGGAGCCCGCGCCATTCGCGAGGCCGGAGGTACCGTCATCGTCGAGTCGGCCGAGACCGCGGTCGTCTACGGCATGCCAGGGGCGGTGAGCCGCGCGGGCCTCGCCACGCGCGAGCTGCCGCTGACGCAGATCGCGGAGTATCTCGCGGCGCTCCCGTAACCGACCGTGGGCGTCGGCCGCTCCGGGGATTTGGTGCTAGATTCCCGCGCATGACGAACCGCCGTTTGGACGAGCTCCTCGAGCTGGGCGACGCCGTGGTAAAGCAAGCGGTCGCGGGCGGCGCGACCGTTGCAGAATGCATGCTCCGCAATGGGGCCGAGCTCTCCGCCAAGGTGCGCCTGGGCGAGACGGAGCTCGTCGAGGAGGCCGGGCACCATTCGGCGGGGCTGCGCCTGATGAAGGGTAAGCGCGTCGCGAGCACGTCGACGAGCGACCTGTCCGAGGCCGGCATCGCCCAGTTCGTTCGAGACGCGCTCGAGCTCGCCGAGCTCTCCCAGGAGGACCCGTTCGCCGGCCCCGCCGATCCGGCGCTGCTCTGCGATCCCAAGGCGGCGCCCGACCTCCAGCTGTTCGACCCCAAGGGCGGGTCGATCGCCGCCGCCGAGGCGATCGACATCGCGCGCAAGGGCGAGCAGGCCGCGCGCGACTTCGATCCGCGCATCACCAACAGCGAGGGCGCGACGTTCGGGCGCAGCGCGGGCGGCGTGGCGCTCGTACTCTCGAGCGGCTTCCGCGCCGCTTATGAAGGGTCGTACTCGTCGCTCAGCGTGGTCCCCATCGCCGAGGACACCGGGGGCAAGAAGCGCCGCGGCTACCACTGGACGGCGAAGCGCTTCCTCGAGGACCTCGAGGCCGCGGACTCCGTCGGCCGGGAGGCCGCGCGCCGCACGCTCCGCAAGCTCGGCGCGCGCACCGTCGCCACGTGCGAGGCTCCGGTGGTCTTCGACCCCGACGCCGCGCGATCGATCCTCGGCCTGCTCGCGGGCTGCGCGCTCGGCAGCTCGATCTGGCGCAAATCCAGCTACCTCGTCGGCCGCGAAGGCACGGTGGTCGCGAGCCCCCTGGTGACCGTCGTCGACGACCCGCTCATCCCGCGCGCCCCGGGCTCGCGTCCCTACGACGGCGAGGGCCTCGCCAGCCGGCGCAACGTCGTCGTCGAGAAGGGTGTATTGCGCACGTATCTTTGCGACAGCTACTCGGCCCGCAAGCTCTCGCGCGAGAGCACCGGCAACGCCTCGCGCGGCGGCGGCGCCGGCGTGGGCGCGAGCACGACGAACTTCGTCCTGCAGCCCGGCACGGACAGCAACGCGGCCATCGTCAAGGGGACCAAGCGCGGCCTCTACGTCACCGAGATGATGGGCTTCGGCTTCAACGCCATCACCGGCGACTTCTCGCGGGGCGCGGCCGGCTTCTGGATCGAGAACGGCGAGCTCGCGTATCCGGTCAGCGAGGTCACGATCTCGCTCAACGTCGACGACCTGTTCAAGAGCATCGACGCGATCGGGGACGACCTCGACCTGCGCACCGCCACGGCGTCGCCCACGCTGCGCGTCGCCAAGATGACCATCGCCGGCGGGTCCAACGACGGGAACGGCGCGTGACGGCGGAGGAGATCAAGACGCTGCGGCGCGAGCTCTCGTGCACCGCGAAGGAGCTCGCGGCCGCGCTCGGCCTCGAGCAGGCCATGGTCCTCGGCTGGGAGCGCGGAGATCTCTTCCCGACCAAGCAGTATGTCGACGCGATGAACGCCCTTCGCGCGAAGGGACCGGCGGCCATCCCGCGCAAGCCGAAGGGCAAGCAAGGCGAGCCGCCGATCAAGGTCCTGGCCGATCCCGAGCTTTGGCTGCTCGTCCGCAAGCTCGCGGCCCACAAACAGCTCCGTGACGAGGTGAAGAAGCTGGCCGAGGGCTATTCCGATCCTGCCGAGGAGTAGCCGCTACTCGTCCTCGTCGTCGTCGTCGTCGTCGTCGTCCTCGTCGTCGTCGTCGTCCTCGTCCTCGTCGTCGTCCTCGTCGTCCTCGTCGTCCTCGTCGGACTCCTCGGAGGGCTCCTCGGAGGGCTCCTCGCCGCCTTCGTTGGGCCGCGCCCCCGACTCGGGCGGCGCCTCCTCCGGCGAAGCTTCGGCGCCGGGGCTCTCCAGGGTGGGTCGGTCCCCATCGTTGGCGGTCGTGGGCGGCTCGTGAGCGGCGGCTGCCCCTGATTCCTCGGCCACGCCGCCCAGCTTCTCCTCCATCACCTCGCCCAGCTCGTTCTCGACGACGCGCTTGTTGTCCTCGTTGAGCTCGGTGAACTCCCGCAGCGTGGGCAGATCCTTGAGCGACTTCATCCCGAAGAGCTCGAGGAACGCGGCCGTCGTGCCGTACAGGATGGGGCGTCCGGGCTCGTCCTTCTTGCCCATGATCCGAATCAGATCGCGCTCGAGCAGCAGCTTCAGGACGGCCCCGCAATCGACGCCGCGGATGTCGTCCACCTCGGGCCGCGTGACCGGCTGCCGGTACGCGACGATCGCGAGCGTCTCGAGCTGAGCGCGCGTGAGCTTGACCGGCTTCTGGCCGACGAGATCGCGCACGAACGGGGCGAACGCCATGTTCGTGCGGAAGGCATAGCCTCCGGCGATCTCCTCGAGCTGGATGCCGTGGCCCTCGAAGTCACGCCGCAGCTCTTCGAGCACCTCCTTGATCTGACGGGTCGGCGCCTGCGCGATCTTTCCGATCTCGCCCGGCCGGAGCGGTTGATCGCTCGCGAAGACGAGCGCCTCGACCAGCCCGCGCAGGTGCCTGTGCGACGTCTGGGTCGCGAGCGGGTCGACGAGCTCGTCGCGCGTGTCGGCCTCGTCCGCCGTGACGGCCTCGTCGGTGTCGGGCGGGGGCTCGGCCATCGCTTCCACGTCGACCTCGGGTCGTGACTGGGCCGGCGGAGGCGGCGTTTCCGTAGCTTCGGTCGCTTCGGTCGCTTGGGTCGTCGAGTCGGCGTTCTTCGGCTTGGGCATGGTCAGACGGGCGAGGGATCTTCGGAAGGGAGGAGCGACGCGTCGGCGCCGGCAGCGAGCTCGACGTGGAGCGGCCCGAGCGGCTCCGTCTGGTAGAGGCGGGTCATGCGGAGGCGGGTCATCTCGAGCAAGGCGAGGAAGGTGACGACGAAGTCGAAGCGCGTCGCGGCCTGGTCGAAGAGCGCCTCGAAGTCGAGCCGCTGCCTCGTGGTGAGCAGGTCGAAGACCTGATGGATGCGATCGGTGATGCTGATGCGATCCGCCACGACGTCGTGCGCGATCTTCACCTTCGCGCGAGACAGCACGCGCTGGAACGCCTCGACGAGCGAGTACAGCGGCACCTCGGCGAGCGGCGGCAGGCCCTGCGACTCGACTTCTTCGATGGCGGTGCCGCGGGTGAACACGTCGCGCCCCGTGATGCCGCGCGCCGCGAGCGACTCGCCGGCGTGCTTGTACTTCTGGTACTCGAGCAGGCGGCGGATGAGCGCCTGGCGCGGGTCCTCCTCCTCCTCGAGGAGAGCGTCGTCGTCCTGACCGGGCGGCGGCGCGGGCAGCAGCGACTTGGACTTGATGTGCGCGAGCGTCGCGGCCATCAGGAGGTACTCGCTCGCGAGGTCGAGGTTCATCATCTGCATGATGGCGAGGTACTCGAGGTACTTCTCGGTCACGAAGCTGATGGGGATGTCGAGGATGTCGAGCTCGTGCTTCTGGCAGAGGTGCAGGAGCAGGTCGAGCGGGCCCTCGAAGGCCGGCAGCGACACGTGGTAGGCCGCCCCCTCGGCTCGCTCGGCCGCGTCGCCCAACGCGGGCGACAGCTCGTTTTCATCCTTGTCGGGCGTAGACACCAGAGAGCAGCGATTACCTGTCACTCGCGGCGGACACAAGGGGGAAGGCGCCGCCGCTCAGCTCAAGGGCAGGGAGGGATCCGGTCGATCCCGCCGAAGAACTCCTTGACGAGCGCGTCCCACGCCCTGGCGTTCTCCGGAGGGCCGCATTTGAAGGCAGCCGGCCTGGGCTGTTTTCTCCACAGGGCCCGGTGCTCCTTGTACCAGCGGAGAGCGAGCTCCGCGGCGTACTCGCGTACGGACTCACCGTTGTTCGGCTGGAACGCGTAGAACGTCCCGCCGCGGACCATGGTGTCGTTCGGCGCGTAGGGGCGAAGGCACCCCACGTGCGCGACCTCGGGCGGCGACTTCGTTGCCCCGCAGCGCTTCAGGATCGCCGCGTAGTCGGCCCCGAGGACGCGGCGCGACCAGTCGCGGTGGGCCGCGTCGTTCATGTGGAAGACCTCGTGGAACAGGGTTTCCCGCACGCCCGTCTCGCTCCCGAGGAGGGACCCCTTCACGTTGTAGCCGAGCGAGTAGGAGATCTCGTCGCCCGCTCCGCGCGCTGCGGGCCTGGGTCCCATCGCGTAGGCCGACGGCGTCGTCCGCTGGACCTCGTGGCTCGCCGGCCCGCTCATCGAGCGGAAGAACCGGAGGGTGAGCCCCCGCCAGCGGTAGCCCGAGAGCTCCGAGGCGGGCGCGAGCTGCGCGAAGAAGGCATCGAAGTCGCGCGCAGCCGAGAGCACCCAGGCGAGCTGCGCGCGCGACGCGCCCGTCGGCAGCTCCGGGAGGAGGTGCAGCGTGCCGCGGAAACCCCCGTCCATCGTCTGCTCGTGATCCGTCCCCGCGACGTCGCCCGTCTCGTCGAGCAGCGCGAGCGCGGTCGCGCGGGCCTCCGGATCGCTCGCGTAGGCGTGCTCGACGAGGCAGCGCAGGTCCGACCGGCAGCTGGGGTCTCGCGGCAGCGCGACCGCCTGCTCCGCGTGCTCGTCGCGGCCCGCGTCGGGCGGGGGCGGCATCCCCACGGGAGGAGGTGCGGCGCTCGGCACGACCGCCGGCGCGACCGCGACCGAGGACGACGGGACGCCGCCCGCCTCCGCGGGCGGCCGGGAGCACGCGGCGAGCACCCCGAGCAGGACGAGCGCGCGCCGCACGAGCCTCACAACAGCTTCGGGGCCTTCGCCCGCAGCGCCTCGACCGCGAGGCGCACGTCCTGGGCCCGCTCGCGCGGGACGACGAGCACGGCGTCGTCCGTCTCGACGACGACGAGGTCCGAGACGCCAACGAGCGCGTAGACGCGCTTCTGGGTTCCGCCCGCGCGGCGCGCGTCCCACACCAGGTTGTTGGCCGCCTCGATGGCGACCCCGCCCTCCGGCAGCACGTTCCCGTCGCTGTCCTTGCTGGAGAGCTCCCAGGCGCTCTGCCAGCTGCCGAGATCGCTCCAGCCGAAGCTGCCCGGCACGACCGCGATGCGGCGCTCCTTCTCCATCACCCCATGGTCGATCGAGATCGACGGCATCGAAGGGAATAGACCCGCGAGCGCCTCCGCTTCTTGGCCCTTTCGAGCGGCCTCGTCGATCGCGGCGATGGCCTCCGCGACGGCGGGCAGGTGCTGCCTCACGGCGTCCATCATGAGGCGCGCGTCGTAGAAGAACATCCCCGCGTTCCAGAGGTACTTGCCCTCCCGGAGGTAGATCTCGGCCTGCTCGCGGTTCGGCTTTTCGACGAAGCGCACGCCCTCGTGCACGCCGCCGCCGAGGTCCGCGCCGATCTCGATGTAGCCGTAGCCCGTCTCGGGCCGCGTGGGCCGGATGCCCAGCGTCGTGAGGAAGCCCCGGCGCGCGCCGTCGAGAGCCCGCGCGACGCAGGCCGCGTACTCGCGTTCGTCGGCGATGAAGTGGTCGCTGGGCAGCACCATGCACGTCGCGTTCGGGTCCTCGCGCAAGGCTCGCGCCGTCGCCCAGGCGATGCACGGCGCGGTGTTGCGGGGCGCCGGCTCCGCGAGCAGGTTCTCGCGCGGGACGCGAGGCAGCACTTCGGCCGTGGCCTCGAGCAGGTGAGCCCCCGTGGAGACGAGCACCCGCTCGGGGGGGACGAGATCCGCGATGCGCCGCACCGTCGCGGCGAGGAGCGCCTCCTGTCCGACGAGCGGAAGGAGCTGCTTCGGTCGCGCGACCCGCGAAGCTGGCCAAAAGCGGGTGCCGGCGCCGCCGGCGAGGATGATCGCGTAGAGGGCCATGGCCCCCGGTCTAGCACTCTTCGTGCCGGTTTTTTTCCCGTCGCGAGGGCCCGGGATATACCCGTCCGATGCGGCTAGTTGCCGTCGCCCTCGGTACGACGCTCATCGCCTCCGCCTGCGCGACCGATCCCATCGTCCCCCTCATCCAGCTCACGGAGGTGGCGCCCCGGCAGATCGAGCTCGGAGACAAGCTCGAGATCGCCGGGTCGGCGTTCCCCCAGGGCCGCAAGGCGCGCGTGCTGTTCGACGGCGCTCTGCACCGCCCCGGCGAGTCGGCCGAGCCCGACTCCGAGGTGGACGCAGAGGGAGAGGTGATCGCCCCGGACCGGATCGTCGTCCCGGTGAACGAGGGCCTCCTCGCGAGTTTCTGCGGGGCCGGATCGGCGGCCTCGCACACTACGTTCGAAGGCTCGGTCACGGTCGTCTTCGCTGCGCAGACGCCCGGTGCCCCGCCGGTGTCGGGGACCCTGCAGCGCGCCGTCGTCGACGTGCTGCCGAGCGCCGCCGGACAGGCGCGCTACGCGGCCGACGCCGAGGACGGCGCGAAGCTGCTCCGTGTCTCGGGCCTTCACGTCGAGCCCCGCCCTGGAGGAGGGCTCGCGGTGACGGCCGTCGACGACGGCTCGCGCGCCATGGGGGCGGGCCTGCTGCCCGACGACGTCATCGTAGCGGCCGGCGGCGTCCGGACGTCCGGCGTGGCCGATCTGGCGCCGGACCCGGAGAGCGGAACGCTCGCGCTCGCGGTGCACCGCGGCGGCAACACCACCGACGAGGTGCACGAGCTCGTCGTCGATTCGGCGGCCCGCTCGACGCCGCGTCGCTTCGCCCTGCCTGCCGCGCTCGTCGGCGGCATCGCCCTGCTCATCGCGCTCCTCGCCGCCTCCCCGGGGCGTCGCTTCGCGTGGCTGCGTCGCCGCCTCGCGATGGCTCGCGCGACGGCGACGGCCGGCGATCGCGTGGTCACGTTCGCTGCGCTCGCCACCGTCAGCGCGCTGCCGCTCGCCATGCCGAACGCCGACGCGGGCTTGCTGGCGCTCGCGGCGTGGAGCGGAGCGCTGGCCACCGGCCTGCTGGTGGGCGGCGAGCACACGACCTCGGGGTGGCGCGCCGGCCTGCTCACGCTCTGTCGCATCGGCCCGTCCGCCGTCGCGTACGTGATGGCGCTGGCGGTGGTCGGCTCGCTGCGTGCCGACGAGATCGTCGCGGCCCAAGGTGGGGCTCCGTGGAGCTTCGTCGCCGCTCGCAGCCCGGCGCACGCGGTCCTCGCGCTCGTCTTCTGCTCGTGGGCGGTGCTCCAGGCCGACGCCGGTCCGCCTGCCGACAACGCGATGGCGCGCGCGGCCGATCGCTACGTGGCGATCCTGCACGCAGGGCTCGCGGTCACCCTCTTCTTGGGAGGCTGGCGGGTGCCGTTCGTGCCGGTCCATCCGCGAGGCTTGATGCTGCTCGTGAGCGCCGCGGTGTTCGTCGGCAAGACCGCGCTCGTCTCGGGCCTCGCGCAACGCCTCGGCGCCGCGCTATCCGCGCCGGGGGGTCGCTCGCTGGCCTCCGTCGCGCGGCTCGCGTGGACACGCCTCGTCCCGCTCGCGCTCGTCTCCGGGCTCGGCGCCGGAATCTGGGAGACGCGCGTGACGTCGCGAGGCGTCGCGGCGGCCGCCACGTTCGCGGTGGTCGCGATCGCGTCGGCGGCCGCGCTCCAGCTCGGCTGGCCCCACCGGCGCGAGGCGCGCGTCCAGGTCGATCCGATCGCCTGAGGCGGCGTCGCTGGCGTGGACAGGGGGGCCTCGCCAGCCTAAGAGAGCGTCATGGCTCGGACGTTTTTCTACATCCCACGCCCGCGCCGCCTGGGCTGGCTGCTCGACCTCGCCGTCGTCGCGGCCACGATTGCGTGCATCATGCACTTTTCGCGACACTACGTCGTCGACTGCCGCTGGGACAAGGTGCGCGCCTCGTGCGACGTATCCTACGAGGACGCCCTCGGCCGGCAGACGCGCGAGACCGTCGCGGGCATCCGAGGTTCGGCCTACCGGAGCCAGGCCGTCGTCGGGCTCGTCACGGACGCTCGCCACAAAGGCGAGAACGCCCTGTTCGGAACGCGCGAGGTCCTGCTCGACACCACGGACGCGGCGCAGCGCCTCGAGGCGTTCGCCAGCGATGGGGAGCCGGAGCACCTCTCGATCGAGAGCGGAGCGCCGAAGCCGCTGCTGCTGACCGTCGGCCTCCTCGCCGCGCTGCTCGTCTACATGCTCGCGACGCGTTCGCGCGCGGTGCGCGTCGAGGTCGACGACTGCACCAGGTCGGTGACCGTGCGAGGCGGCCAGCCGGCGCGCTACGCCATCGAGGCGATCCGGTCGGTCTGGGTCGAGGACGCGCGCGAGGGGCAGCGCGTGGTCCTCCGGCTCCAGTCGGGCGAGGCGCGCCCGCTCACCGACGATTTCTCGAAGGGGGCGCACCACGGGGCCCTCGCCACGCAGCTGGCGTCTGCGCTCGGCGTCTCCGTCGGCTAAACCCCCGCGCCGTCGACTGGCGCGCGAGCGGATCGTGGTAGTACTGGCGCCGGATGTTCGAGCTTTTCGGCCCCTTCGCGCGCCCTTCGCCGTCGCCGTGGCCGGCGGCGCTGGCGGCGTGGCCGGTGCTCGTCGCCGTCGCGATCCTGCTCGCGCGCCGCGAGCGGGCGCGCACCTGGGCGCTCTGGGGGGCCATCCTCGGTGCCGGCGCCTCCGCGGCCGCGTTCGCGCTCCTTCTCGCGAGGCCAGCCGACGCGCGCGTCCTCTTGTCGCCGCTCGGCGTGGCGCCGCGAGTGGGCCAGCTCGATCTCGCGCTGGTGCTCGCGCTCGAGCCGGGCTCGGCCGTGCTCGCGACCGCGGCGTTCGTCGTCGCCGCCGCGATCGCCCGCGGCCAGGGGCCGCGAGGCCAGGCGCCGGGTACCCGGAGGCGCGCGTCGCTCCTGCTGCTCACGCTCGCGGCGACGCTGATCGCGGTGCTCGGCGACGGCGCGGCGACGCTCGTCCTCGGCGGCGCGCTCGCGTCCCTGGGCGCGGCGTCGCTGGGCCGAGTCCGTCGTGGGTCGTTCGTGATGGACAGGATCGCGGACGTCGCCCTCGTCGGCGCCGCCTGCGTCGCGTTCTGGCTGTTCGGCGGCTCGTGGATCGACGGCCAGTACACGCCCGACCTCGAGCCGCGGCTCGTGGTCGCGAGCGAGGGCGGCGCCGGCCACACCACCGCGGCGCTCTTCGACGACGACGACGACGACGACGACCGGCACGGGGCCGCGGCGCGCGGGCCGCAGTCCCCCGGGAGCCTCTCGCTCGGCAGCCTGCCGGGCGCGGCGGTGATGGTGGACGGTACGTGGCTCCGCCGGGGCGACGCGCTGCTCCGGGCGCCGTTCGGCGCCACCCCCGTGCCCGCCGGTCCGCACACCCTGCGCGTCCACGTCGGCCCGGGCTCGGACGACTACTACGTCCCGCGGGTGCAGCTCGGCGCCGGCGAGCACCTCACGCTGGCGATCCAGGGCTCGACGATGACGTTCCGCGAGATGACCGACCAGCTCGCCGCCCGGGACGCGTCCGGCGTCCAGGTCACCCGCACCGCCCTCGCGCGCCGCACGATGGCGCCGGGCGTCTCCGCCCCGGGTGTCGTCATCGTCCTCCTGCTGATCGCCTTCGCCGCGCGTGTCCGGCTGCTTCCCTTTCATGCGCCGGAGGGCGATCGAGCGCTCTCTCTCGGCGCGTTCGTCGCCATGGCCATGGCGTGGCGCTACGGCGTGCTCGCGTCGCTCGCGCCCACCACGCTGGCGGCTGGCGCTGCCGCGTTGTTCGTCGCCGCGGCGGCGCGCGGCCTCGCGGCGCTTCGCTCCGAGCGCGCCCCTCGGACCTTGCTCGGCGCCGAGCTCGCGTTCGCGGCCGCCGGCGCGCTCGCCTCTGCCCCCGCGGCCGCGCTGCTGCACGGCTGCATCGCCACCGCGACCTCCGCGAGCCG
>DATIQP010000886.1:0-19942 GCA_035470765.1 Polyangiaceae bacterium
CGGCAGCCTCTATCCGCAGGCGACGCCCAACGGAACGACCGCGACCGCCTGGGGCGCCACGTGCCCGCAGTGCGCCGACCAGACCGGCTGGCAGAAGCTGCCCGTGCACAACAGCGGCGTCGTCCGCTTCGGCTACGCGACCATGGCGGGCCAGGTGACGACGGCGCTGCCGACCCCGCCGGTGTCGGCGGTGACGTTCCCTTCGAACAGCCAGCTCACGGGCGACTGGTTCGTCGTCTCGGCGATGGGCGACATGGACAACAACGGAGTCTATTGCACGGTCGTAGGTGTCTCGTGGCAGCGTGAGCTGTACGTCGACAAAGACGGAGAATGAACACTTCCGCACGCTCGAGCCGCGAGGCGAAGAGTTCGGAGTGAAATCGAAAAAAGGAGCAGGGTAATGAGAACGATTCGCAAAGCAGTGCGGCGCGGCTTCACGCTCATCGAGCTGATGATCGTCGTCGCGATCATCGGCATCCTCGCGGTGCTCGCCATCTACGGCGTCAGCCGCTATCTGAAGAGCGCGAAGACGGCGGAGGCCACGAACAACGTGGGCGCCATCGCCAAGAACGCCTCGGAGTCGCTCAACCGAGAGATGATGAGCGGCGCGTACGTCGCGCCCGGAAGCTCGACGGCGCTCAGCCACTGCGTCTGTCAGAAGGCGAGTAAGCCCGTCCCCCAGAACCTCAGCGAGATCCAGGCGAAGAAGTACACGTCCGACCCGGTCGGCGACTGGGCGCCGGCCGCCGATGCCCCCACGGTCGGCTTCAAGTGCCTGAAGTTCACGGTCGACCAGCCGCAGTACTACCAGTACAACTGGGTCTCGGACAGCGACTGCCAGACCAAGGTCGGCACCGCCTTCGACGCGATTGCGATTGGCGACCTGGACGGAAACTCCGTCTACTCGACCTTCGACCTCAACGGCCAGATCCCGACGGGTCAGTCCCAGATCATCTGGGCGCCCAAGCCGGCGGAGACGAACCCCGAGGAGTAGTCGACGATTCACTCGAACGTGGAACGCGCCAGCCGCAGGGTTGGCGCGTTCTCTTTTTTGTGACACCAAGAACGACCGTGGCGCGCGCCGCGGGCGACTTGAAGGCGCCGGGAGCGCGCGCGGAGGGACGCGTATGACGTGGATGACTCGCCAGTTCCACGACGTGTCGATCGGCGTATCGTCCCCCAGGTGATGAAGCGGGCGCTCGTCGGCGTTGTGGCGTTCGCCCTGGTCGCGCTCTTCGCGTCGAAGGTCGCCGGCTTCGTCGGTGTCTTGCCCGGCCATGATTTCCTGGGCGATCTGGTCTACGCCGATCACCTCGCCGAATCACTCCGTCATGGCCGTATCTTCGATGATTGGCTGGCGGCGGAGGCGTTTGGCCGGCCGGCGACGGTGCAGCGTTCGAGCGTGCTCCTGTTCTTGCCCGTCGCCTTGCTCCATCTCGCGGGAATGGGGTCCGTCTCCGCCGAAGCTGTGGATGGCGCTCCTCCACACGGCTTCGATTCCTTCCTTCTATGCGTTTGCCCGCGTCTTTCGCGTTGCGCCCGCGGCAGCCCTTCTCGGGGCGCTCGCCTACGGCACGGCCCCCATGCACCTTCAGTCTTTCGTGGTCGCGGGCCACTGGCAGCTGGCCGCCAGCTTCTTCTTGGCGCCACTTCTCGCGCGGGAGACCGTACTTGGCGTGCGCGCGCCGTCCGCGCGGCGCGCCGCGGGGCTCTCGCTGCTCCTCGCGTGGGGGCTCCTCGCCGACAACGAGCGAACGATCACGCTCCTGCCCGTCTTGGCCGGGCTCGTCGTCGTCGAGCCGGGCGGAGCGCGGGCGCCCTTGCGCGCAGGGGCGCTCGTGCTCGGCGCCGGTGTCGTCCTTGGTGCCGCGATGAGCGCCGCTGGGACGTTGCCGCTACTGCTCGAGTCCGAATGGCTCGCGCTTGCGCGCGACACTTCCCTCTTCCCGACCCACCACTCGGCACTGTTCTCGCATCCGCTCCTTGCGATCGACGGCGGCTCGTTGGTCTATGCCCTGGACGCGACGCGACCCCCGGGTACCGCCGGTGCCCCGGGATCGTTCTTGCTCGTACTCGGGGCGACCTTGACATGGCTCTGGTTCGCGGCGCGGCCAGGCGGTTCGGTTCGAGACAGGCGTCTTCGGCATCCGCCGCCGCTCACCGACGGCGGGCGCGCCAGCGATCGTAGAGCCCCGGCGCGATGCGATCCGCGAATGTGATGGTGCGCTCGCGCCAACCGATGACCTCACCAACGGCGCGGCGGCCGGCGAGAGACAAAGCGCGGACGGCCACGTCATCGGGCGTGATGCCGGAGCCGTTCACGTGGGGTACGGTCATCCCGTGCCAGCCACCGCGCTCGAGGAAACCGGTGGGAATGTAGCCGGGGCACACGTACCGCACGCGAACGCCCCGTGGCTCGGCTTCGTGCGCGACACACTCGAGCCACCGCGCCGCCGCCGCCTTGCTCGCGCCGTAGTACGCCTCGTGCGGAATCGCGCGCGAGGCCGCCAAGCTCAGGACCGCCAGTATGAAGCCGTCTTCGCGCGCCATCATGCCGGGGAGGACGGCGCGAACGGCGCGCTCGAGCCCCCAGAAGTTCACGTCGAACGCAGCGCGCGCGACCTCCTCGGGAACAGCAAGCGTTTCCCCCATGGCAGGCTCGCCGGCCGCATACACGAGTGCGTCGATCGCACCGTTCGCTCGCTCCGACGCGGCCAACGCGTCCTCCAGCGCGGCGCGGTCGCGCACGTCCGCCGGCCACCACGCGTCGGCGGTCTCTGGACCCGGTTGGCGCCGTGAGATGGCCGTCACGAAGCGCTTGCCGCCCCGGAGTCGCTTCGCGATGGCCGCGCCGATGGCGGAGGAGGCGCCAATCACGACCGCGTGATGCGCTTCTCTCCATTTCTTCATGGCGCCCCCCGCCAGTACGGATCGAACGAGCGCGCGCGCTCGAAGCGCTCCGTCGCGAGACCGAGGCGCTCGAAGCCGCTCTCCCAGTCGAAGACGTTGTCGAGGGCGAGCACGGCGAGCGCCTCGAGCGCGCGACCGCCGCTCCACGGAATACGTCGCGCGAACTCCTGTTGCACGCGCTGGATGCGCGCGACGTCGATGGCAACCGGGGCGCCCTCGCGCGGCGTGATGTCGTCGCTTTCCAGGACGAACGGATCGGCAACGATGCACGGCTCCGAGCCGAGCGGCTCAGCGATGGCCCGCTCGATTGCGGCGACGAGCAAGTCGACATGGACAAGGTGTTGCCGCAAGCTGCGCGGCCGAATGATCACCCGGACGCCATGGCGGCTGACGCGCCGGATCGTCGACAGCGCGCTGTCGATGCCGGGCCCGTACACCATCGATGGCCGCAACACCGAGACCGCTACGCCAGCGCGCGCGTGCTCCGCCCGGACGTAGGACTCGGCCGCCAGCTTGGCGAACGCGTATCCCGCCGTTGGAAACCGCGCCGGCTGCTCCGGCGCCTGCGCCGCAAGACGAGCGCCTCGCGCACCGTAGACTGCGGTACTGCTCACGTGAACGAGGTGCGCTCCCCTACGCATGCGCCCAAGCACGTGGGCGGCGACACCGAGATGCTCTCGAGCGTAGTCGTCGGAGCGAAGGCCGGGCCGCACGCGTGGTCCGCCGACGTTCACGACGACGTCGCACGCCGCGATCGCGGACGGCGCGCCCTCGTCGGCGCGGAACTCGAACGGCGTAGCCGACAGGCGCCGAACGAGCATCGCGCCGAGTGTGCCGCCTGCACCCACTACGCCGATCATCCCTTCACCTTGCGCCTTCGCCCGACGTGGACGCACTTTGCGAATGCTGGAGCGACAGGACCACCTCCCTGATCCGCTTTCGCAGCGTCGCCGCCCGCGGCGTCGGTAGAGGAGCATCGGGCGCGGTCATTGGCACGACGTCCAGCGTCGACCGGAGCAGCGACCACTCCCCTCGGATGTCCACCAGCTTCGCGTCCGGCGCCATCGCGATGGCCGCAATCTGGAGTCGATTCGGATCGACCGAATGCACGATGAGGTACTCGAACCGCGTGAGGTCGTACGCTGGCCGTAGCGCGTACGGATCGACCATGATGCGCGCTGCAGGTTCGCCCCATTGGTATTGCGTAGCGACCCGAACCGGGGCGACGGTCGAATCGGTAAACGAGTAGAGGACCCGCCCGCCCCGCAGAGGGAGCACGGACGAAAGCTGAGAGGCCACAGTGAATGTGCGACCCGACTGATCCAGCTCGAGGTCGATCGCGGCAACGGAGCTCTTGAGTGGGATCTGGTTGGCGATGACTAGGAATTGCTCGTGGGCACGGCTCGACTCGACGAACGAGGGCCACAAGAGGAAGAGCGCCTCGAGCGGCAGCGCGGCGGCGAGCAGCTTCGGGACGAAACTCGCGCGGCCCGCGGACCCGGAAGCCGCGGCGAGGGCGCCGATGGCGAACGCCGGCGCGATGAAGCGCTGACTGACGAGCGACGCGCCGTTGAACGCGGTCGGCAGAACAAGGTAGAGCGCTGCGCTGGCGAGTGCGAGCAGGAGGAAACGCTGCTCCTGTAGCACGCGCCGTATGCGCGAGACCGAGGACTCGCCGTCGTGCGGCGCCGACGTGCGGCGTCTCGCGGCGTGCGCCACGACCGCGAAGACACCGGCCACGGCCACGCACGACCCGAACACGGTCCACGTCTCGAAGGGGTGGTTGAACCCGACGAGCGTCGACGGCAACGTGGCGAGCCTTCGACCGAGCGGCGCGAACGAGTTGCCGATCGCGCGCACGGTCGCCGTCTTGAGGTGCTCCTGGTAAACGATTTGCGTCGCCGCCATGGCCCCGGCGACGACAGCCGGAGTCGTCCGGGCGATCGTGTCGCGCAGACGCAGCGGGTAGACCGCGGCAAACAGGAGTGCCGTCGCCGCGAACAGCAGCATCAGGAGCTCGTGCGCAAAGTAGAGCAGCACGGTGCCCGCCGCGACGACGGCGAAACGCTTCCACGTCGGTTTGGCGGCGAAGCGGTCGAGCTCCGGCAGAAAGCCGAGGAAAAGGCCGAGGCCGAGCAAGTTGTTGATGAAACCCCAGCTAAAGAGCCATCCGAGCGCCACGGGGACGAGCGCGAGCGCGAGGAAGCGGCTCGCCCCGAGGTGGCGGGCGAGGCGCGCCGCGCCCACTGGGACCGCGAGCACGGATACACCCGTCACGATCCGGCACGAGAGTGTCAACGGCAAGACGTAGGTGATCGGCCACGCCAGCAGATGAAAGAGCTGATTCGGCTCACCGAGGTTGAGCTCGTACATCCCCGGTGGGAACCGTGTCGCATCCTTGTACAGGCGAAGCATCCCGACGAGCGACTCGTGATGCGGGAAGTCCGTCATCGGCGGGTATGGCGCGATCAGGACGGGCAACGCTGCGAGCAATCCGAAGATCCACGGGACCCAACGCTCGCCGCGATCGTGCGTCACCTCGGCACCGTGAGCTTGCGACGAGCTTGCGGCGTGCGCGGCCGCATGTCGACGACGAATGCGTGAAGGTGCGCGATGCGCGGCAGTAGCCACCCGCGGGATCCGTCGAACCCCGGGTGGCGCAGGAGCGCAGGCAAGAGCTCCTCGGTCCAACCCGGCCCCCCGAAGTAAGGCCAGCGCGCGGCACCGTAGACGAATTTGTCCGCGAGGGTGGCGCCGTTTGGCGTCGCCGTGAACGCGAACGGCTCGCGGCGCCGCCCGAAGAGCTGCTTCATACGGTCGTTGAGGCTCTGCCCCGCCGACACTTGGAGGTCCGGCCACCAAGGGCAATCGAAGTAGACATGCTCGCGCACGCGACCCAGCTCCCACAGTGCGCCCGCGAGGACCTCCGTCCTCCACACATCGGGCGGGTCCACTCCGCGCTGGCCACGCAGCCTCGCCGCGAGCCGGATCGCTTCGACGCCCCAGTTCTTCGGATTGCAGACCGTCACGACGAGCACTTTGCGCGCGAGGCGCGCGATGATTCGCAGGTATGCGCGCCAGTCGTCGACGAGCGAAAGCGAGTGGTACGCGATGACCATGTCACTCGGCGGAAGCTCGCCCGCACAGCTGGGATCGGTCACTACGCGTATGTCGACATTTTCGCCGCCGCCGGCAGCATCATAAATGGCGCGCGCGCGCGTCGCCTTGTAATCGGTCGCAGTCGCGGCGGTCACATGGATCCCGCGGCGCGCGAGGCCGACACAGTGCACGCCCGACACGCCAGCCATCCCGTCGAGGGGTCCCTCGAGAGCCGTCTTCACCTCGTACCGACCGGCCCAGCGCTCGACGAGCTGGTAGAAGCAGTAGCGCTCGTAGGCGCTGCCCAGTCCGCGGTCCTCTTCGATGTCTTGCGTCGCGAGCGCGTCCACCTCGAGCCGGCGCGCAAGCAGAACACCGGCATCTGCCTTCGTTTGGCTCGGCTTCAAGTGCGCCCCGCCATGTTCCCCGTCACGCGCGCGACCGAGGGAGCGTCGAGCAACAGATTGGTGTAGCTCGCGTTCGCCAAGGGGCACGAGCACTCGTGACGTCGCACGCTGTCGCGAAACGCATCCGCCTCGGGACCGAACCAGACCCTCCTAAAATCATATTGGTGATCGCGCAGGTTGCCGAGAGATTCGGCGCGCGTGCAGCAACCCCACAGGTTGCCGTCCGGCGCGAGGTGACCGCTCGCCCAGCCAGCGTAGCAGTCGATGACCTGACGCTTCTCTTCGAGGATCTGCGCAGCCAGATCGTAGTACTCGAGCCGCAACGACTCGACGAGGCGGGCGACGGGGTGATGCGAACGGTTCGCCTTGATCGTATTCTTGAGGTGCTCGACGGCGCGGCGGTAGTCCGCGGGGTCCGGAGTGATGTCTTTGTGCATCGTCTTCAGCTCGACACGGTTCTCGGCAACCTCCGCAATATAGGAGTCCGGGCGGAAGATAGCGCGCGCCTCGCGCTCGATCGCCGGGATGCGATGGACGTTGTGCCGCGAAATGACCGTATGCACGCCCAGGACGACGTGGTCATAGGTCTCCTTTAGATCGCGGACGAGCTCCGCAACGGCTAGGAGCTTTTCGAAGTTCCGTTCCGCTCCGCGGATGCGATCGTGCGCCTCGCCGATCTCGTCGACGGAGAGGTTCAGCACGAGCTGCGAGCCGACGCTGTGATGCGCAATTTGCGGCAAGAGCTGGAAGATTCGCTCTTGGAGGATGCCGTTCATCGGGATGTTGATGATCGACGGCTCGATCATCGTGCGTATCAGTCGGACTATTTCGGGCAAATCGGCGCGGAGGAACTGATCGCCCCCCGAGACGGTGACCCAGACGGGAACCTTGCCGAGCGTCGGGAAGATCTTGGCGTACTCGTCGCAGGTGAGGTCGTCGACCTTCTTCTGCCAGATGTCGCACGTGGCGCAGCGTGACGGGCAACTGTAGGTGACCGACACTGTGAGGTTGACGGGCAGCTGCTCGAATCGGCCGGTCGCGTGCGCAGCACGGTAGCCGGCGAGGCGTACGGCAAGCGGCAGTTTCCTCACGCGCCCCTCGGACCGCGTGCGACCACGACGTCGGTCGGGAGCGCCGCAGGCTCGACCGTCGGCCCATCGATGGGCGGAGCCCGCTGGAAATGTGGCTCCGGGCGCGCGGACAATCGCCGCGGCGGCCCTTCGAGCTTGACGGACTTCGTGGAAGCGAGCTGCCGCCACGTCCGGTGCTTACCGCCGACGACGCGCGCGTCCCAGAAGCCCGCCGCGCGGGCCGCGACCTCGGTGCCGATCGCCGTCGCGATCGCGACCTTGCCGAACCCATCTTCATCTTTGGCGACGGCGAGCGCCTTCTTCGCGACCAGGCGGCGGTCGAGCGTCGCGACCTCGTAGCCGAACGCGAACGCCAGCCAGTAGTGACCGCGCGCGATGCGGCGGCGCTGCTCGAAATACTCGTCGAGGCGCTCGGGACCGCGGTTCGTCACGACGGCGTCGGGCACGTACGCGATGGTGTAGCCCCTCGAACGGACGATGTCCTCGACCGAGGCCTCATCAACCACGGACAGCTCGCTCACGTGCTCGACCAGGTTCGCGCGGAACTCCACCAGCTCGCCCATCTTGGGCACCTCGAGCGCGACGCGGTGGTGCATCTCCCAGAGCACGCTCACCATGCGGCCGACGAGCGTCGATCGATCGTTGTTGGGCATGGGCCGCGCGCCGACCATCCCGACCGTAGGGTTGTCACGAAGGCACACGACGAGCTTCTCGATCACGTCGGGCGCGACGAGCAGGTCGGCGCTCGAGATCACGATCACTTCGGCCCGCGGATCGCGTATGCGCAAGTATGCGTTGATCGCGGCGACCTTCCCTTCGCGGCGCTGTTGCACGTGGACGTGCATGCCCGGGCGACCGCCTCCGACCGCGCGCGCAACCTCGGCCGTATCGTCCGTGCAGCCGCTCGCGACCACCACGATCTCGACGACCTGCGCGATGCGCGACTGCTGCTTGAGCAGCGACTCGAGCAGGTGCCGGATGTTTTTCGCCTCGTTATGGGCGGGGACGACGATCGATACGTTCACGTTCGCCTCGTGCCTCCCGGGACAACCTGAAGGATCGCGCCGAGAGCACCGGAAAGGTACCAGAACACCCGGTAGAGGAGACAGACGGCGAGCGCCACCCCCGCTCCGAGGCCCCCAAGCTCTCCGAGAAAGAAGACGTACGCCGCGTCCGCCGTCCCCCACCCGCCGGGGAGCGCCGGCACGGCACTCACGATCATTCCCATGGCCGAGCCGACGTAGACCCACTTCTCGGCGAGCGGGCTGGCGCCGACGGTTGCGACCAAGCCGCGAATCACCCCGATCTGCACCGCGCTCACGACCAGACTCACCAGAAACGCACGCAAGAACGCTCGCGGCGCCTTCGGATCGGCCGCGTAGTCGAGCGTTGGCTCGAGCGCGGCAACCCCTACTCGGCGCCTCAGCCACGGCGAGCGCAGGAGGGCAATACCGATCGGGAACACGAGAGGGAAGCACAGCAGCACGTACGTGAGCGCGCGCAGCCGGCCAGCCGGTCCTTCGCCGATGTCTCCGGACACGGCGAGGCCGAGGCACCCGGCGATCGTGGCCAGCGTGACGAGGCCGATGGCACGATCGAGGAGTACGGAAGCGACGACGATCGAGGTCCGGGCGCCCCGGCCGACCAGGAAGCCGATCCGCAACGCGTCGCCTCCGACCCCACCGGGCATCAGGATCCCTGCTGCCTGCGCGCGGATGATCAGCCGCCACGTCTCTCCCAGCGAGAGACTGACCCCCGCGAGCGTGAGCAACACCCGCCACCGCGCGGCCCACGCGACGGTGCCGAGCAAGTACGCGCCGAAGAGCGTGGCGAGGAGGCCCAGACGCGCTCGCTGCAGCGTCGACGCGAGACCGGGCTCGCACGAGAGTTTCGCGCACGCTTCGCGCGCGACCCGGACGTCACCCGACGGAGCGTGCACAATACACGCGGTCTCGGTTCGGGTGACTGGCCCGCGCGAATGGGGCGCATCGGCCGTTTCGCACACGTCGCGGATCGGAACGACCCACGCGACGAATGCGAGCGCCGCGACGGCGAGCGCCCACGAGAGAAGCCTCTTGAGGCGTGCGCGATTCATCCGCTCCCCAGCGTGCGCGCCGTCCCTTCCTCGTAGCCGACGCGCGGCGCGTAGCCGAGCAGGCGTCGCGCCTTGCCGCAGTCAAAGGCGATCGAGCGGGTCATCACGTCGAGCTTCTCGTGGTTGACGGGAGGCTCTCGCGACGAAGATACCAAACCGTGGTGCATCGCGATGTCGACGCCCGTCGCGACCGCGCGCGCGAGGGGCAGTGGCACGCGCACTGCTGGAAGCCTCTTCCCGACCGCCCGCGCGACGAGCTCCGACAGCCGCGCGAGCGTCGTCGTCTCGGGACCGGCGAATATGAAGTCCTCTCCCCGCGCCGCTGGGGCTGTCGCGGCAAGCCACAGGCCATCGACCAAGTCGTCGACGTGCGTGTGGTGAAGCGTGTTCCTTCCATCTCCGACGATGCGATAGCGACCAGCGCGGATCATCGCCGCCATCTTGTCGAGCATCCCGTTTACGTCGCCGCGACCGTACACGATCGTCGGTCGTGCGATGACGATCTCGATCTCTCTGGCCGCGCGTCGCAGGGCACGCTCCGCTTCCACCTTTGTGGTGCTGTAGAGCGTCTCCGGCGCGTAGGGATACGCTTCGGTGATCGGAAGGCGCTCCGGGAAGCCGTAAACGCCGACGGAGCTCACGTGGACGAAACGCCGCACGCGCCCCTCGCACACCGCGAGGAGCCCGGCGACGAGGTCGACATTCGACGCGTAGTAGTCCGCCACCCGCGTGCCGTGGCGGTGGCGAATCGCCGCCAGATGGACGAGGACATCGATGCCGTCGAGCAGGCGCGCGTCGCGGAGCACGTCGTCGATCGGCAGGGCATCCCCAAGAGCTCGAGCACGCTCGTCGACCGCGCGCACGATGGGGATGGCCTCGACGCCCCGCAATCGAAGCGCCTTCACCAAATTCGCACCGACGAACCCGGCCGCTCCACTCACCGCGATGCGCATCGAATCGCGCACTGTACTACGCCGCCTGCAGCTGCGCAGCCCCGAGAGAGGGTTCGGCGCCGATGGATCGCGCTCGCGCCAACGGGGCGGCAGCTGCTCTCGAGCTACTGCACGATCGGCTGGAGCACACGAAAGCTCTCGGGCAGCTTCCGCATCGACACGGGAGAGCTCAGCGGGCCAACCATGGGGCAAACGCGAGCGCGCGCTGTCTGCACGCCTGCGCTCGCTGCGGACTGCCGCGCGCTTCGAATCGCGTGGCCAATACCAGCCATGTACGGGCGTATTCACCGAACGTGGACGCGGCCCAACTTGCCTTCGTCGCGGACGCCACGGGTTCGAGCTCGAATTGCTCGAGCAGCTTCACGTTGGCGATTTCGAGATCGTCCAAGGTCGGACTCGAGGTGTTCGGAAGCTGAACGACTTGCAGTGTGCCGAGGGGGAAGCTGACGAAGCCCGCGTCGGTGAGGGTCCTCGGAACGGGTCCGGCAAACGCGACGGGCCTGCCGATGGCCACGAGTTGCTCGACGAGGCCACGGTCACTCGGTTTTGGCTCGAAAGTGATGCCCAGCGCACGACTCATTCGCTCGCGATACCACGACGCCGTGAGCATGCGCGGCGCGACGACCGCCACGTCCGGTCGCAGGTGGAGCACACGCTGTGCGTAGAGAAACCCCGCGAACTGTTGATCGCCGGACGCGAGGATCACGGCGTTCGCAGGCGCGAAGCGCAGCGTGTTCTTGGCGTACATCTCGACGGTTGGTCGGTGATCTTCTTGGATGCGTGGCAGGGCGAGCAAGAAACCGACCACCAAGATCATCCCGGCGAGCGCGGTCGCCAAACCGCGGCGCGAGAGAACCCAGTGGGCGAAGCGGTCGAGGGCGAGCGCGCCCGGCACGCACACGAGCGCCGCCGGGAGCAGGTAGAAGCGCTCGACGACGAGCGCGGCGAGACCATGCGGCGCGATGTTGAGGATGGACACAAAACCAGGTCCGCAGAGGAGAATGGCGGCGGCGAGCGCGACAGCGTCCGCGCGCGCGCGGCGAATCGTGACAATCGCCAGGACGAGCGCGAGGACCGGAAGCCCGAGCAAATCGGTCGTGAGGCGCGCGCACAAATGCCAGAGCTGCGCGCCGGGCTCGAGCGGAGCGTCGTTGCGCGCCAGACGCATCGTTCCATACTCCGCGCGCCGGAAGTGCTCGACTAGGGAAGGGAGGTCGTGCACATCGCCCCAGACCCAAGCCACGCTCGCGTCGGCGTGCTTCGCGCACCAATAGAGATACGCATAAGGAGCCAGTCCGACGACCAACGCCAGCGCACCCGCCACGAACGAGCGCCACTTGTGCTCTTCGTCGCCGACGGTCCGAGCGAACGCCCAGAGCCCAAGGGGCGCCAAGAGGACGATCGAGTGATGATTGCTCAAGCCCAAACCAGCGAGCAGACCGAGCTGGGCGCTGCGGCGCCAACCTCTCACCGCGGCCGTGGGAGCCGCAGCGACCACGATGGCGCAGGCGACGATGACGTTGAGCCCGAAGACTTCTGCTTCGCTGTTTTGGCGCCACGCGAGCGACGACGACGCGAACGCGGCGGCCGCCACCGCCGCGCCACCTTCCGAAGCCCGCCACGCTCGACACGCTTGATGAAGCGCGAGAACGGCGCCCCCCCCGAGGACTGCGGTGACGATCGCCGCCCCATGCGCTGCGCTCCTGACCGGGAGCCATGCGAAGAGTCGCAGAAGCATGACGTAGAGGGGATAGCCGGGCGGGTGCGCGACCCCGCCATTGGCGTAGAGCGTCGCGAACTCGCCGTTGTCGCCGCCGACCACCCATGCCGGTGCCGAAAACGCGTAGACGATCGCCGAGACGAGTGCGATCGCTACGCCCAGGTAGCGGGGTTCCGGTCTCAATCAATCGACCAAGGTACGCCTAGGGAGTGTACGAGCGACACGCGCAAGCCTCGATGCAAAGCAGGACCGTACCAGAGAGCGTCTCTTCCGAAAAACTCCGAAAGGCAACCGAGATCGATGGTAGGCTGTCGCTCGGTGTTTCGACGAGTAGGTGCGCGCGGATTCACCCTCCCAGAGGTCTTGAACTTCGTGGGGCTCGCGGCCATCCTCGGCGCGCTCGCGATGTACGGTGTCGCGCGGTACTTGCGCCACTCCAAGACCGCCGAGGCCATCGGCTCCACGACGGCCATCGCCCAGGCGGCGTGTGCATACTACAACCAATCGGACGCGCTCCAGCCCGCGGGCACCAAGCCGGACGCCGCCAAAGCGATGCGGCATTTCCCTCCGGCGTCGCGCGCGAGCGTCCCGGCGAGCCTCGACGACGTGCGAGGCAAGCGGTACCAGAGCGGCATCGGCGACTGGTCGACGTCGCCCTGGCTCGAGATGGGCTTCAAGATCTCGACGCCCCAGTTCTACGCCTACTCGTTCGACTCCCAGGGCAGCGGCCCGTCCGCACAGGCCACGATCGAAGCCCACGGCGACCTCGACGGCAACGGGACGACGTCGACGTTTCGCTCTACCTGCGAGCCCGACTCGAGCTTCACGGCCAAGGTGAACCCGGCGGTGCAGCAGATCGATCCCGAGGAGTGAGGTCGTGGCGCGGCGTCGAGCAGGTTCGCGTGGCGTGACGGCGCTCGAGGCGGCCGTGGGCATCTCGCTCGCGGGATCGCTGCTCGCCATCGCCGTGCCGGCCTTCGTCCGGAGCTGGTCCTCGTCGCTCCTCGTCGAGCCGGTGAGCGGGCTCGGGCACATCCAGCAGGAGGCAGTCGCCTTCGCCGACGGACGGTCGTGCGCGGCAGGCCCGAGCGGCGAGGGGGCGTTCCCGAAGCCGGCTCCGCTCACGCCCCCGACGGTGCCGCGCGGCAGGGCAACCGTCGATCCGCCCGAGACGTGGGACATCCCCACGTGGCGCACGCTCCACTTCCGAGCATCGCCCCAGGGCGTGGCCCACTCGTTCTCGTTCGCGTTCGACTCGTCCACGTCGGCGACCGAGTCGAGCTTCGTCGCGCAAGCGCACGGCGATCTCGACGGGGACGGCACGACAAGCACGTTCGAAGTGCGCGGCCACTGCCTGGCGACCGAAGGCCACGCGCACGCCGTGCCCGGCATGTACGTGGAGTCGGAGACGGAGTGATGGGCGCGGCGCGATCGGCCGAGGTCGTCGGGTTGACGCTCGCGCTGCTGGCCGGCGCGGGCGGGGTCGCCGCGACCCAGCCGGGCCTCGCGCGCGGCCTGCACGCCAGCAAGGCGCGCGAGGACGTCTACCTCTTCCCTCCCCCCGAGGAGCTGAAGGTCGCCACGCTCGGCTATCGGGCGGCGTTCGTCGACGTGCTCTGGTCGGACCTCCGCGTGCAGTACGGCATGCACTTCGTCGAGAAGCGCCCGTTCCCGGACGTGACGCACTACCTGGACGCGATCCTCGGTCTCGAGCCGGACTTTGCGCCCGTCTTCCGCTACGTCGACACGATGGTCTGCTACCACCATCCGCAGGGCACCGAAGCGGACGCCCGCACGACGCGCGCCTATTACGAGCGTGGCATCGCGGCCCGGCCGAACGACCACGAGGTGTGGCTGCACTACGGCCAGTTCCTGGCGTTCATGTCCGCGAGCTACCTCACCTCGCAAAACGAGATCGATCGC
Organism: Polyangiaceae bacterium; assembly: GCA_035470765.1. Lineage (GTDB taxonomy): Bacteria > Myxococcota_A > Polyangia > Polyangiales > Polyangiaceae > DASXHD01. The sequence goes on from DATIQP010000886.1 coordinate 14,199, forward strand.
TGGCGCACCGAGGGCGCGGCGGCGCTGGCACGTGCGGTGGACCTCGGCGACGATCCCACGCGCTCGCTGAGCGCTGCGACGCTGCTGAGCGAGCGCGGAAAGCGCGACGCGGCGGTGCGTGCGCTCCAGCGCGCCTACGCGCTCACCGACGATCCGGCCACGCGCGCCACCATCACCCTGCAGCTCGGGCAGCTCGAGGCCGCGGACGTGAGCGCCAAGGCAGCCGACGACGCGTTCTTCATCCAGCAGCGGTGGGGCCGTTGGCCCTTCTTGGACCGCGGAGCCTTCCTGCTCCTCGGCCCGGCTCCCGATCCGCTCTCGTGCGCCGGCTCGCGCGGGGCCGACCCGAAATGCGCGACCGACTGGGAGTCCGCGTTGCCTTCATCGCAGCCCTGAGCCCCGCTCGCGCGCTCGAGGCCTCGTGCGCTATAGTAGGAGCATGGCTTTTTCTTGGCCGCGCACGTTGCTCACGGCCTTTCTGCTCGGCGCCGCGGCGTGCTCGGCGTCGATGAACAACCCGCCCCCGCCAGGCGATGGCGGGACCGGGCCGACGGTCGCTTTCGACCAGACCGGCGTGCTGACGCTCGCCCCCGGCGGCACGGTTTCCATCGGCCTCACGACCACGGGCGGCGTCGATCACGTGGCCGTCGCGCTGAGCGGCAACTACCTCGACGCCTTCTTGGACGCCAACGATCTGCCCCTCCAGGCGGGCCGCGCGGCCGTGACGCTGCGCGCGCCGAGCGCGGCGACCACCTTCTCGCTGCTGGCCGTGGCCGGCACGGCGAGCGCCCGGCTCGACGTGTCCGTGAGCGCGACCGGCTTCGCCGACGTGCGCGTCACGACCAACTACCTCGGCAAGCGACCGGTGCCGCTGCTCACCGCGAGCGCGTTCTTCGAGACCACGTGCGCCGAGCTGACCACCGCGCCGCCGAAGGACGGCTCGCCGCTGGTCGTGGGCACCTATGGCGAGACGCTCGTGCTTCCTTCCGTTCCGACCGACGGCCACGTGGCCATCAGCGTCCGCATCGCTCACTACGCCGTCGGCTGCGCGGACGTCGACGGCCTCGTGCCCAAGCAGACGCACGACGTGGCCGTGAGCGTCTACGACCTGCCGTTCGATCTCGCCGACACCACGCTCGAAGCGCGGTTCACCTTCGCACCCGACCCGGCCGACGCGCAGGCGCTCGCCGCGTACCTGGCCCAGGTGGACGGGACCGTCTTGAACGCGTTCTCGCCGAGCGCCGGCGGAGAGGCTGGCATGCTGCTCGACGCGATGGCCACCGCCAGCGGCGCGCCGCAGCAGTTCGACACCCAGCGGACGCAGATGGGCTGGGACGGGGCCGTGCAAACCTGGCTCGGCGCGCACGCGCCCTCGATGCACGATCGCGCGGGCCAGTGGCTGTCGGCGGGCCTCGCGAACGGCTTCGGCGATCTCGTCGCGCATCTCGCCTCCGGAAACACGCCGGGGAAGTGCGCTCTCACGCCGGAGCTGCTCGGCACGCTCGACGCGACCGCCGCGGGGATCATGGCGTCTCCGTTCGTCTGGGCTGGAGCGCCGAACGACGTGCTCCAGCTCTCCGGGATCGTGGCCATCGTCCCGTCCAAGCTCGCCACCGCGGCGGCGGACGCGCGCGCCGTGGTCGACGTGCCTCAGTCGACCGGCGTGGCGAGCGCCCTCGCGACGGCGATGGACTGCACCGGTCTCGGCGCAGCGCTCGCTTCGGGGGGATATTCGTTCGGGGTGTGCGACGCCTCCTGCACCGCCGCGCTCTGCGCCACCGCCATCGCCGACAGGTGGCACGGCGCGGCGCAGTCCCTCGCGAACAGCAGCGACACGCTGGTGTTGACCGTGAGCGCGAGCGCCCCGGCGACCGTGGCCGACTTCGCCGACGTGCAGTCGTACGACGGCTCGTGGGTGGGGCAGCTCTCCTTCTACTCCTCGCAGATCGGCACCAAGGGCGCGACCCGGGCCAACCACGGCTCGCTGCCGAACTGAGGGCGGCGGGACCTCAGTCGACACGCAACGTGCGTAGGCTCACCGGCGCGAAGTCCTTGTCGCCGGGTCGCTTGGCCCACACGCTGACCTCGTAGAGCCCCTTGCGGCCTCCGTCGGTCATGGGCACGTCGATGTCGAAGCTCTGGCCGTGGACGTTCACCTCGATCGGCGTGCGGAACCCGGCGGGCCAGTACATCGCGTAGGTGTTTGGCATGGGATAGACGCGGCGCTTGTTGAGCTCCGCCGCCGGAAGCGGCCGAGGCTCCTCGATCCGCGCCACTCCGACGCCGCCCACCTTGACCTCGCCGCCGAGCGTGCCGGCGACGTGCAGCTTGCTCCCGAGCTTCACGCTGCGAGGCATCTCGCCGTACGACCCGAAGCTCTCGACGAACTCCTGCGCGATGCACGGCATCGGGATCTCGTGATCGAACTTCGCGACGGCGATGCCGATGCCGACGCGCCTGCGAAAACGTCCCAGGATGTTCTTTCGGTGTCCGTCGTTCGGGGGCACCTCGTCGAAGAACATCGCCTCCGCGCGCTCGATGTCGGCGGCGGAGAAGCGCGGCGAGGCGTCGAGCGGGCGCTTCTTCTCGTCGGTGACGCAGAACGCGTTCTCGAAGACGATGTCGCGTCCTCCCGCCTCGCTGTACCGCTGCTCGGGCACGGAGCCGTCGCTCCCCCAGTGGCCGAGGTACCCGAGCCGCGCCATGTCGTCCGCGTGCGCTTGGCCGGCCACCGTGGCCGGGCCGTCGTCGAGCGTCACGGCCGGGAGCCCGGCGGTCGCGCGATCGCGGTTGATGAGCTGCACCATGTAGCGCCGCGCCTCGGCGAGCGTGAGGCTGCCGGGCGGCGGCGCAGGAGCCGGGCTCGCGGACGTGCCCGCCGGGGAGACGCTCGCGGACGCAGGAGCGCTCGCGTGCGGGCCGCCGGAGCTCCCAGGGTCGACGGGGCTCGCGGCGGAGGGCTCGGGCCGGGTGACGGGGGCGCTCGCCGCCCCACAGGCGGCGAGGAAAACGAACGACGTGACACGGACGAATCGCATCGCGAGCAGTCTAGCGTGTACCATGCCCGGCGTGGCGCTGCGTGAGCTCTGCGGAGGACTCGTCGTCGGGGGTTTCGCCGGCACGTCTCTGCCGGGCTCGTTCGCCAGGCGGCTCGCCGCGGGCGAGCTCGGCGGTGCGATCCTGTTCGCGCGCAACCTCACGCCCGACGTTGAGGCGACGGCCGAGCTGTGCGACAGCATCGGGCGCGTATCGGGCGGCGGAGCGCCTCCCATCGTCTCGGTCGACCAGGAGGGCGGACGTGTCGCGAGGCTCAAGGCGCCCGTGCTCTCGCTCCCGCCCGCGGCGGTGCTCGGGGCTCGCTGCGACGAGGCAGAGCTCGAGCTGCTCGGCGCGGCGCTCGGAGTGCAGCTCGCGGCGCTCGGCTTCACGATGGACTACGCGCCGGTGCTCGACGTTCACACCAACCCGAAGAACCCCATCATCGGCGATCGCGCCTTCTCCACCGATCCCGATCGGGCGGCGCGGGCCGCGCTCGCGTTCGCGCGAGGCCTCGAGCGCGCGGGCGTCTCGCCTTGCGGCAAGCACTACCCCGGCCACGGCGACACGGCCAAGGACTCGCACCTGGACCTGCCGTCGGTCGACGCGGGGCGCGAGCGCCTCGAAGACGTGGAGCTGTTGCCGTTCCGCCGCGCGGCGGAGGCGAAGCTCCCCGCGCTCATGAGCGCGCACGTCGTGTATCCCGCGCTCGACGCCGCGCCGGCCACGCTCTCGCGCCGCGTCGCGACCGATCTGCTGCGCCGCGAGCTCGGCTTCGGCGGCGTGCTCTTCTCCGACGACCTCGAGATGCGCGCGATCGCCGACCGGTTCGGTCCGGGGGACTCGGCGGTCCTGGCGGTCGAAGCGGGCTGCGACGCGCTGCTCGTGTGCTCCGACGAGGCCGCGCAAGGGTCGGCCGTCGAGGCGCTCGTTCACCGCGCCGAGCGCGACGGCGCGTTCCGGGCGCGGTGCGAGGAAGCGAGCCAGCGCGTGGTCGCCCTGCGGCGTCGCTTTCCCCCTCGGCCGCTGCGCGGCGGCGCGCTCCGCGACGCGCTGGCGCCTCGACCCGAAGCCGTGGTCCTCCTGGCGAGGCTCGCGTGACGCGGGTCGTCGTCGCGGACCGCCTGATCACGTGCGACGACGGGAGCGCCGGTGTCATCGAGGACGGCGCCCTCGTGGTCGGCGACGACGGGCGCATCGCCTGGCTCGGGCCTCAGGCCGGGCTCCCGCCTCTCTTCGGACCTCCCGGGGAGCGCGCTCCGCTCGTCTCGCCCGGGTTGATCGATGCGCACACGCACGCCGCGTGGGCGGGGTCGCGCCACGCGGAGTACGCCGTGCGTATGGCAGGGGGCGACTACGTCGCCATCGCGAACGCGGGCGGCGGCATCGTGAGCACGCACCGCGCGGTGAGCGAGGCGTCCGAGCAGGAGCTGTTCGATCTGCTCGCGGCGAGGCTGCGCCGGATGGCCGCGCTCGGCGTCACCACCGTCGAGGTGAAGAGCGGCTACGGCTTGCTCCCCGAGCTCGAGCTCAAGCAGCTGCGCGCCATCGCACGCGCCGCCGCGTGCGACGATCTGCCGCGCGTCGTCCCGACGTTCCTCGCGCTGCACGCGCTCCCGCCCGGGGCGGACAAGCCGCGTTACGTCGCCGCGGCGTGCGAGCTCGTCGCCGACGTCGCCGCGCGCGGGCTCGCTCGCTACGTCGACGCGTACGTCGACGAGCACGCGTTCTCGCTGGCCGACGCGCGCGAGCTCGGACGAGCTGCCGCCCGCGCGGGCCTCGGCGTCCGCCTGCACGTCGGGCAGTTCTCCGACATCGGTGGCGCCGCCCTGGCGGCGGAGCTCGGCGCCAGGAGCGCCGACCACCTCGAGCACCTCGCCGAGGACGGCGCGCGCGCGCTGGCCGGCGCCGGCGTCACGGCGGGGCTGCTTCCGACCGCGGCGTTCACCCTGGCGCAGCGCCCGCCGGACGTCGCGATGTTGCGGCGAGCGGGCGTCCGGATGCTGGTGGCGAGCGACGCCAACCCCGGGACCGCGCCGACCGAGAGCTTGCCGCTGGCGATGGCCCTCGGAGTGCGCGCCTTCGGCCTCACGCCCGAGGAGGCGCTGCTCGGGGCGACGCGCCACGCCGGCGATTCGCTCGATCTGCCCGACGGCGGCGTGCTCCGCGTCGGCGCGCCCGCCGATCTCGTGCTGTGGGACCTGCCCCACGAGGTCGCGCTCGTTCAGCCGTGGGGCACGCCGCGCGCACGGCTGGTCCTGCGCGACGGCCTCCCCATCGCGCGGGGATGACTCACAGCTCCCGCATGGCCTCGCGCAGCCGCGCGATGCCCTCGAGCACGCGCGGCAGCGGCTCGCTCGTGAAGCAGAGCCGGGCCGAGGTCGCGTGCGCCGCGCCGCAAGACTCGCCCGGCGCGAGCAGGACACCGTGCGCGATCGCGCGCTCGAGCAGGACCTTGAGCGGGCGCCCGCCGAGCAGCTCGGCAAAATCGAGGAAGAGGTACACCCCGCCCTCGGGCAGCGCGAACTCGACGGGCGCTCCCGCCAGCGCGCTTGCGGCTTCGTCCCGCGCGCGCTGGTAGGTCCCGCGAGCCGCCTCGACCCATGCGTCGCCGGACGCCAGCGCCGCCAAGGCCACGCGCTGCATGGCGACGGGCACGTTGAAGGCCGAGTGCACCGAGACCTTCCGCGCCGCCGCGATCACCGGCG
>DATIQP010000887.1:0-7006 GCA_035470765.1 Polyangiaceae bacterium
GCTGCGCCGCGGTCGAGCCCGCCGCGGGGCCGATCCACACGCCGCTCGACTTCTGCTCCTCGACGGTCTCGTCGCCTTCGGGGGTGCGGACCTTCAGGATGTAGCGCGAGGTCCCCGCGGGGAGCGCGTGGCAGAAGAGCGCCTCGTTGAGCACACGCGAGTGGAGCGGGCGACCATTGCACTCTACATGCATTCGCGCGAGCTCGGTGCGGGGGAGCTGGCTGGCGACGGCCGCGCGCAGCGCCTCGAGCACGCGGCCCTTCGCCGCGCCGCAGAAGAAGCCGACCGAGTCGGCCGGCGCGCTGTTGATCCCGAGCACCGGCACGTCCTTGCCGATCTGGTGCGAGGCTGCGAGGAGGGTGCCGTCGCCTCCGACGGTGACGACGAGATCGCAGTGGTCGTGCAGGGGCGTGCGCGACCCTTCGAAGAAGTGCGCGTCCGCTCCGAGCTTGGCGAGCGCGCTGCGCACCTCGGCGAGCGTCGCCTCGTGGTCGGCGTGCGCCCGGCGGACCCGGCTGACGGTGGCGTCGCGGCGCGCGAGCAGCCGCTTGAGGCGCGCTTCCTTGCCGTAGAGGCGATAGGTGCTGCGCTTGACGACGACGCAGATGCGCGGGCGTGCGGTCACGGCACTCGCTCCAGGCGGCGCAGTCCGAGCTCGGTCTTCGCGTCGCGGATCCTTCCGCTCGCGCACAGCTCGAGGGCCTCGCGCAACGGCACCGGCGACAGCACGCTGATCTTCTCGAGGGGGCTCTCGTCGCCGGGCGGCGGCTCGAGGTGGCCCGGATCGATCTCGACCTCGAAGAACGCCTGCACCTCGGCGATGAGGGCGGGCGCGGGCAGCATCGGAGGGCCGAGCGGCCGCAGTGCCTCCTCGGCGACGCGAGCGCCGGTCTCCTCGAAGAGCTCCCGCACGGCGGCCTGCGCGAACGACTCGCCCGGCTCCACGAGGCCGGCGGGCAACTCCCAGAGGGTCGCGTCGGCGGCGGGGTCGCGAGCCCAGAGCGGGGGCCGGAGCGACGAGCGCAGCAAGACGTGGCGCTCGCCTCCCGAGCGGTAGTGCGCGGCGACGACCACGGCATCCAAGGCGCGGCGTGTCACGACGTCATAATCGAACGCGACGTTCTGGGGCGGCGGGCCTTCGAGTCGCAGGCGCAGCCGTCGTATCTGGAGGAAGCCTTCGCCTTGGCCCACCCGCTCGGCTTCCAGGACCAAAGCAGGGCTCGCGTGTCGCCGAAGTGGCACCGGCTCAGCCTACACCAACGCAGGGAATAGCGCGTCCCGAGGCGGCGTAAGCTCTTGGGTAGAGGCAAACGCGGTGAGCGCACATTGCGACGTTTCGCATTTTTCGATGTGGGCTAAGCTTCACGGGCCACATGCTGCGGAACTTTGGGGAGCGAGCTACGTCACAGTCAAAAGACCCTCATGAGTGAAGAGCGCGCGCCCACATCCACCTCCACGCCCCCGACGGAGCCGCCCGCCGCCGCGAAGCGGCCTTCCCCGGACGTCTCGGCGATCGCGCGGGTCGCGAAGCGCGCCGAGCGGCGCCTGCGCCTGCGGCGCGCCCTGACGTGGGGCTCGTCCGCGGCGTGCGTCGCCCTCGTGACGGCCATCGTGACCTTGGCGCTTCGCAAGACCGGGGCGATCTCCGAGCGCGCTGCCGTCGTCTCGTTCGTCGTGGAGGGGCTGCTCGTCGCTGCCGCCGCGACCGCGGGGTACCTGCGCCGGCTTCCGTCGCGCGCGGGCGCGCTGGCGCTCGATCGCCACCACGCCCTGGCCGACCGGCTCGCGAGCGCGCTCTCGTTCGGTGAGCTGCCGCCGGCAGAGCGCACGCCGTTCATGGACGCCGCGATCGACGACGCGCTCGCGGTCGTGCACGTCGTCGAGCCGCGCAAGGCCGTTCCGATGCGCGTCCCGCGGGACCTGGGCGCTGCGGGCATCCTCGCCGTCGTGGTCCTTGGCATCGCGGTCTTCGAAGTGCGCGAGCACAAGCCGGCGATGTCGCAGAAGACCATCGATCCGGTCGACGTCACCTCCGACGATCTCGACGCGATGCGCGACTTCCTCAAGGAGCAGGAGCAGAAGCAGCAGACCGACGAGGCCAAGGAGGCCACGCGCGAGTTCAATCAGCTGATCCAGGATCTGGCCGCCAAGCGCCTCGATCGCACCGAGGCCTTCCGCCGGATGCAGTCCCTCGACGACAAGCTGATGCAGGGCAGCGAAGCCGACCGCAAGTCGCTGGAGGACCAGCTGCAGAAGATCGGCGAGGAGATGAAGAAGTCGGATCTCACCAAGCCGGCCGGCGAGGCCCTCGACAACAAGAACATCATGGACGCGCAGAAGCAGATGCGCGACCTCGCCAAGAAGCTCCGCGAGAACGGCTCGAACATCGACAAGGCGCAACTCGACAAGATGCGCGAGGCCCTCAAGTCCGCCTCCGAGAACGCCGAGAAGCGCAAGGCGGAGCTCGAGAAGAAGCGCGACGAGCTGAAGAACGAGATCGACCTGCTCAAGAAGAAGCAGCAGGAGAACCACCCCGACGGCGGCGCGCCGAACGATCAAGAGAAGGATCTCCTACAGAAGAAGGAGCGCGAGCTCGAGCGCCTCGACCAGCAGGCCCAGCAGGCCGCTCAGAACCAGCGCCAGCTCGACAAGCTCGATCAGGAGCTCGCTCAGGCCGCCGAGGATCTGCTCAAGGATCTGGGTGCGTCGGCCAACGATCTCGATCAAGGCGCCGAGGATCTCGATCGCATGGCGCAGCAGGAGATGAGCCAGCAGGAGAAGGAGGAGCTGCGCCAGAAGCTCCAGGAGCTGCGGGAGCTGCTCCGCCAGCAAAGCCAGGGCGGCCGGCAGCAGATGGTGCGCCTGCAGCGCTTCCAGCAGCGCGCGCGCGGCGGGCAGGGCGGACAAGGCGGGCAGCAGCAGCAGGGCGGGCAGCAGGGGCAGGGCGGCGACCAGCAGGGCGGCGATCAGCAAGGTCAACAGGGCCAGGGCCAGCAAGGTCAGGGCGGGCAGGGCCAGGGCCAGCAGGGTCAGAACGGCCAGGGCGGCCAGCAAGGTCAGGGCGGCCAGCAGGGTCAGGGCGGCCAACAGGGTCAGGGCGGCCAGGGCGGTCAAGGCGGCCAGGGTCAGGGCCAGGGCCAGAGCGAAGTCTGGGTCGTCGGCCCGAACGGCGAGAAGATCCTGATGCTCACGCGCGGCTCGGGGCAGAGCCAGGGCCAGGGCCAAGGCGGCCAGGGCGGCCAGGCCAGCCAGGGTCCGGGCTGGGGCACCGGCCACGACAGCAACATCCAGGGTCAGGCGACGAACCCGAAGGTCGGAACGCAGGACACGCAGGTGCAGGGCCAGGACACCGGGCAGGGCCAGTCGCGCAGCCAGGTCATCCTCGGCGCGGCCGAGCGCGGCTTCGCGTCCCGCGGCTACACCAAGGTCTTCCGCGAGTACCACACGGTCGCGGAAGAAGCCCTCAACAAGGATGAGATCCCCGGCGGCTACCGCTTCTACGTTCGCCGCTACTTCCAGCTGATTCGCCCCCGCGAGGGGGCCCAGTAGCTTGCGAGACGACCAACGATCGGCAAAACCTCGTCGGCCGGCGTTCTCGGACCCGGCGATCGACGAAAAGGGACACGAATGAGCGAGCAAGCAACGGAGAGCGTGCGTTCGGATGTGGTGCAGTTCGGCCAGCGAATCACCGCGCTGCGCGACGAGATCGGCAAGGTCATCGTCGGCAACAAGGAGGTCGTCGACGGCGTCCTCATCTGTCTCCTGGCGGGCGGCCACGCGCTGCTCGAGGGCGTCCCCGGCCTCGGCAAGACGATGCTCGTGCGCACGCTCGCCGAGACGATGTCGCTGACGTTCTCGCGCATCCAGTTCACGCCGGACTTGATGCCCGCCGACATCCTCGGCACCACCGTCATCGACGAGTCGCAGGCGGGAGCCAAGGCCTTCTACTTCCGCAAGGGCCCGGTCTTCGCGAACATCGTCCTCGCCGACGAGGTCAACCGCGCCACGCCGAAGACGCAGAGCGCGATGCTCGAGGCCATGGCCGAGCGGCGCGTGTCGGTCGGCAACACCACGCACATCCTCGACGAGCCGTTCGTCGTCCTCGCGACGCAGAACCCGCTCGAGATGGAGGGCACCTATCCGCTGCCCGAGGCCCAGCTCGATCGCTTCTTCTTCAAGCTCCACGTCCCGTTCCCCAACCGCGACGAGCTTCACCACATCCTCGACCTCACGACGGGCGAGGAGATGCCGAAGCCGAACGCGGTCGTCGACCGCGCGACGATCCTCCAGATGCAGAAGCTCGTGCGGCGCGTGCCGGTGGCCCGCCACGTCCAGGACTTCGCCATCCGCGTGATCCAGGCGACGCACCCGGACGGGCCCGACGCCCCCGATCTCTGCAAGCGCTTCGGCCGCATCGGCGCCTCGCCGCGCGGGGCCCAGGCCGTGCTCCTCGCGGCCAAGATCCGCGCGCTCTTCGAGGGCCGCTTCGCCGCCAGCATCGACGACGTGCGCGCCGTCGCGCACCCGGCCCTGCGCCACCGCATCCTGCTCAACTTCGAGGGCGAGGCCGAGGGCATGAAGACCGACCAGCTCATCGACGCCATCCTCAAGACCGTGCCCGAGGCGAAGGTCGGCGGGCCCGAGAGCAAGCGTCCGGGGGCGCAAGTTGGGGCTGCTTGATCTCGTCCGCCCCGGCGGTCCGCTCAGCCTGAGGCCCGCGCGCCTCCCCAAGTCGCAGGACGAGGACCTCTTCGACGACGAGTTCCAGCGCAAGCTCGACTACCTCGCGCTCGTCAGCCGGAAGGTCTTCGCCGGGCGCATGCGGGCCGAGCGGCGCACCAAGAAGAGCGGCAGCGGCATCGAGTTCGCCGACCACCGCGACTACCAGCCCGGCGACGACTTTCGTTACCTCGACTGGAACGTCTATCAGAAGTTCGGACGGCTCCTGCTCCGCCTCTACGAGGAAGAGGAGGATTTGAGCGTCTATTTGATCGTCGACGCCAGCGGCTCCATGGCGTTCAACGACGGCGCCAAGCTCAAGTATGCCAAGAAGGTGGCCGCCGCGCTCGCGTACGTGGGCCTGGCCAACCTCGATCGCGTCGGCATCGTCTCGACGAGCGACAAAGTCATGGACCGCATGCCGGAGACGCGCGGCAAGGGGCGCATCTTCAAGGTCTTTCGCTTCCTGCGCGAGCTCGAGCCCGCCGGCGTGACCGACCTCGGCGACGCCCTCAAGACGTTCGTCGCGCAGCACAAGCGGCGCGGCCTCGCCGTCCTCATCAGCGATCTCTACGACCCGGCGGGCTTCGAGAAGGGCATCAACGTCCTCCGCTACAACAAGTTCGACCCGTTCGTGGTCCACATCGTCGACCGGCGCGAGGAGAAGCCAAAGCTGGCGGGCGACGTGCTGCTCTACGACTGCGAGACGGGTGACGAGCGCGAGGTCACGGTGACGGCGAAGGTGCTCGAGCGCTTCGCGCACGTCTACGAGGAGTACCTGCAGGAGATCAACCGCTTCTGCACGACGCGCACGGTCCCGTACATCACCGCAGACGTCTCGGTGCCGTTCGACGAGCTGATCCTGCGAATCTTCCGCCGCGGAGGATTTCTAAGGTGAGGACCATTCGCGACCGAGCGGCAGTGGGGTTGGGCCACCCCGGGCTGAAGCCCGGGGCAGGCGAAGACCGCTGCATGGGAGCCCCGCCCAAGTCCGCCTTCGGCGGACTCGCAACTTCGGCTGGGAGCCCGCCGAAGGCGGGCTTTGAGCGGGGAAAGACCTCGGGGCTTTTGCCTGCCCCGGGCTTTAGCCCGGGGTGGCCCCTATGATCTTCGCCGGCCTCCCGTTCGCGACCCTCGCGGGCATCTTCGGCGTCGCCGCCGCGGTGATGATCGGGCTCTACATCCTCAAGCTGCGCCGACGCGTGGTGGCGGTCCCGTTCTCGCCGCTCTGGCAGCGCATCCTGCGCGACAAGGAAGCGACGAGCCTCTTCTCGAAGCTCAAGAGGCTGCTCTCGCTGCTCCTGCAGCTCGCGCTCCTCGCCCTGCTGGTCCTCGCGCTCGGCAACCCGCGCATGACCGAATCCCTCATCAAGGGCCGCAGCGTGGTCGTGCTCGTGGACGCGAGCGCGTCGATGCAGGCCAACGACGTCTCGCCGAACCGCCTGCAGGTCGCGAAGGACGAGGTCAAGTCGCTCATCCGCGGGATGGGCGGCTCGGACCGCATGCTCGTCGCGCAGATGGACGCGGCCATCACGCCCATGGGGCCCATGAGCGGCGACACGAGCGAGCTCGAGCGCGCCGTCGACGCGGTCAAGGCGACGGACGCCCGCGCCGACTTTCCCCGCGCGCTGCGCTTCGCGAGCGACACGCTCCGCAACGTCGACAACGGCGAGATCGTCGTGGTGAGCGACGGCGATCTCGGCGAGGCGGTCGACGCCGCGGGCCCCGTCCACCTCGGCGACGTGAAGCTCTCCTACATCCCCGTCGGCAAGGCGAAGGACAACGTCGCCATCACGCAGTTCTCCGTGCGCCGCTACCCGCTCGACAAGAGCCGCTACGAGGTGATGCTCGAGGTCGAGAACACCGGCGGCGAGCAGGCCGACGTCGAGCTCTCGTTGCTCGGCGACGGGACGCTCGTCGATCTCACCAAGCTGCGCCTCAAGCCCGGCGAGCGTTTGCCGCGCTTCTATCCCAACCTCTCTGGCGCGAGCCGCACGCTGGAGGCCAAGCTCGCCACGATCGGCGGCACCAAGGACGACCTGCCGGCCGACAACCACGCCTACGCGCTGTTGCCCGAGCGGCGCCGCGCCAAGGTCCTCGTCGTCAGCACGGGCAACACGTACCTCGAGGCGGCGCTTTTGCTCGACGAGTACCTCGACGTCGTCTCGGCCACGCCGCTCGACTACGCGACGAAGTACGCCGAGAAGTCGCAGCAGTTCGACGTCATCATGTTCGACGAGGCGACGCCCGCCGAGATGCCCAAGACGAACGCCCTCTACCTCGACCC
>DATIQP010000888.1:0-1956 GCA_035470765.1 Polyangiaceae bacterium
CGGCCCGGCTTGGGAATGATCGCCGAGAGCGACGGCAGCATCGTGATGAGCAGGTACGGCGTGGCGAGGCCGAAGCCGATCGTCGCGAAGACGAGGATCGTCTGCCAGGCGGCGGCGCCCGAGCCGAGCGCGAAGGCAACCGCGGTGCCGAGGAACGGCGCCGAGCAAGGCGTCGACATCAACGCGGCGAAGAGGCCGTTGACGTACGAGCCCACGAACTTGTCGTCGTCCCCGGTCTCGCCGCTCGACGAGATCGTGAGCTCGAAGACGCCAACCGCGTTGAGCGCGAACGCGAAGACGATCGCGGTCATCACGGCGACGAAGGTCGGGTGCTGGAACTGCATACCCCAGCCGAGCTTGTGGCCGGACGTCTTGATGACGATGACGACCACCGCCAGCGCGACGAACAGGCTCATCGTGCCGAGCGTGTAGGCGATGCCGTGCATGCGGCGCTTGTGCGCGTCGTGGCGCGCGTGGTCGACCACGCTGAACGCCTTGAGCGCCAGCACCGGCAACACGCACGGCATGATGTTCAGAATCAGGCCCCCAGCGAGGGCAAGCGCGAGAGTCGCGAGCATGGTCCTACCTTCTGCGTACCGTAGAGTACCTTGGCACCTTAACCATCAGGCAAAGGCCGCGCCGTCGCTCCCCGACGGGGAAATGCGGCAAATTCGAGGGGGAGCGCGAGTGTACTCGCCCGGAGATTGGATCATCCGCGACCCAGGTGCAAACGGCGTGAGGGTCGATCGACTCCCGAGATCAGCCGTGCGAGATTTTTTCAAGCGTGGCGAGGGACATCTCGACCTCACCGTCGAGGGCGATGCGCATGGCTGTCCCGCCGGCCTGAGTGCGGCGAACGAACGCCTCGAGGTAGCGGCGCGCGGCGGAGAACTGCCCGCTCGCATACGCAAGGTGGCCGAGGACGAAGCGGCCGTAGCCTTGGCCGCACGGCGCGGCCGCGAGCTCGTCGATTGTGGGCTGCAGCTCGCCTCCGGGCCGCTCGCCGGACGCGAGCCGCACCAGCGAGAGCTGCGCGCGGTAGAGCGGCTTGTCGTGGGTGCCCCAGCGAACGGCACGCTCGAGCGCGCCGGCGGCGGGCCCGTACTTCCCCGCCAGGAAGAACGTACTGCCGAGCGTCCACCAGTGCAGAGCTCGACGCGAGGCGGGTGCGCGCCGCGCCGCGGCTCGAAGGTGCATGGCGGCCTGGTCGAGCGAGCCCTCTGCGGCGGCGGCTCGGGCCGCGTCGTGGTGGAGGACGTCCGGCAGGACGTCGAGCTCGATGGCCGACTCGGCCACGCGCCGGGCCTCTTCGAACTCGCGCCGCTCGAACAACGCCAGGTAGAGCTGGCGCAGGAGCATGGCGTGGGTCGTGCGGTCGAGGCGCGCGTGGCACGCGAGACCACGGCGCGCCAGGCGCGCACGCGCCGCCGGCGCCTTCGCGTCCATGGCGCGGCGGAGCAGCTGCTCGGGGCTGTTCTCCGCGTGGGTTGACACCGGAATTGATTGTAGCATGCACGTGTTCGAGGCCAAGCAAGGCGCAGACGAATGTCGGCGTGCTACCTGCCCGCCGACCGATCGCTACGGCTTAGGCGAGACGGGTTGCCGAACGGGACCGCGTGCTTTAGTTACCCGGGGATGTCCCGCGCCCTCTTGCTCGTCGCCACCGGTACGCTCGCCCTCCTCGGCTGCGGGCGCCGCGCCACAAAGGCCGACTGCGAGATCATCGTCGATCGCATGGTCGTGGTGAAGCTGAAAGCGAAGAACATCACCGACCCGGAGAGCATCACGAAGATGCAAGCCGAGCTGCGCAAGGACGCCGACACGGACCTTCAGGGCTGCGTCGGCCGGCGCATCACCGACTCGGCGATGGCGTGCATCAAGACGGCCGACACCGAGGACGCGATCATCAAATGTCTCCGTTGAAGCCGAGCAGCGCGAAGGCAAATGTCGGCGTGC
>DATIQP010000889.1:0-3914 GCA_035470765.1 Polyangiaceae bacterium
ACGCGGGACGTAAGCCTCAACTCCGGCCCGCAGTCAATGGCCATTGCCCAGGCAAGCGATCTTGCGAGGAGTCGCCAGGGATCGGGTGTGCCGGTCCGTGGAGGTGCCCCGCGCGAGGGTCCAAGCCTGAACGCGCGTCTATATGCAGGTTCCGTTCCCAATGGACGGGCTGTGTAGGTGTACGTATTTATGTAACTTATTCGATACGGGACGAAGGGGCGTTACTGAGATGACGGCGCAAACAGAGGCGGAGACGGAGTTTGGAGACGGAAACGGGCGCGGAGACGGAGACGGAGACAGCGTTGGGCGGATGGCGGTAACGGCGGGGGAAAAAAAGTGCTAAAGCGGCCCAGCCATGGACGCCAACGGAACTGAGATCACCGCACTGCTCGGCAAGGGGACTCGCTTCGAGGGGAAGCTTCACTTCGAAGGGCGCGTCCGCATCGACGGGCACTTCAAGGGTGAGATCAAGAGCGACGACACGCTCGTCATCGGCGATGGCGCCGAGGTCCACGCCGAGATCGACGTCGCGACGGTGATCGTGCGCGGCGGCGTGGTGCACGGCAACGTGCGCGCGAAGACCGCCCTCGAGGTGCATGCCCCCGGCAAGCTCGTCGGCAACATCCACTCGCCTTCGATCTTCATCGACCGCGGAGTGGAGTTCCAGGGCAGCTGCCGCATGGATCCGGTCGAGGCCGCACCGCAGGACGCGAAGCCGGGGCCCGCGGCGGCGAAGACCCCCAGCGCGACGACGTCCACCGCCTCGTGATCACTGCCGTACGTTCGAGCCGAAGGCGAGAGCTCGGAGTGGAACGTTGACGCGCGCGCTGGGCTTCGTCGTGGTGACCGCGGTCGCCTGCGGCGGGGCACGGCCTCCTCCCCCGGCGCCAGAGCATCGGCCGGCGCCGGTCGTCGCGAGCGCATCCGCGAGCGCGAGCGGTGCGCCGGCTGGCCCGACGCCGATGGCGCGACTCGACGCGATGGCCAGCAAGGACGCTCCGGGCACGCGAGAGCTGCTGCGGCGCGACGTCGCCTCGGCGGGGAGCGCGGCCGTCGAGCTCGGCGCCGCGGAGAAGGACACATGCTTGCGCGTCTTCGTGCTCGCCGACTTCCCGGCGAAGGTCACGCTGAAGAGCAAGGGCCGCGAGCTCGCGAGCGGCGAGGTGGGCGATGCGACCGCGCTGCGGCTCGCCCCTCGCGGGCCGGTGTGCGTCCGCCACGGCGAGGCGCCGGTCCTTCAGATCGAGGGGACCGGCAGCGCGCACGTCATCGTGCGCGCCTCGCCGTGAGCGCCAGCCTCACGCCGCCGCGACGGCGGCGCGCAACTTCGTCTCCGCCTCTTCCGCGACGGCGGAGAGCTCCGGAGGGGGGTTCTGCACGATGGCGAACATCGCCTTGGGCGAAGCGGCCGAGACGAGCGTGTCTGCGCCGTCCTGCGCGAGCACCACGTTGCAGGGAAGCAGCAGCCCGATGGCCGGCTCGGTCCCAATCGCGCGGTGGGCGAGCTTGGGATTGCAGGCCCCGAGGATGACGTATGGGTCGATCTTGGCGCCGATCTTCTGCTCGAGCGTGGCGGCCACGTCGATCTCGGTGAGGACGCCGAAGCCTTGCTCCTTGAGGGCGTTGGTGATCCGGGTGCGCGCGGTTTGCAGGTCAGCGCCGGCGATACGCCGCGTGATGCCGTAGGGGACGTCGAGGTTCACGGTTTTCCTCCTTGGGAGCTTGGTCCTTCCTTCATGGGCACCGCGGCCGCGCGCGTCAAGCGGGCCCGCCGATCGCCGAGCGCGGAGGCTTCGAGACGTGCAGGCTCTGCGGGTCGAAGAAGCGGTAGGGAGCGTTGGCCCACTCCTTCGCGTAGTGCACGCCGACCCTGGCGCTCACGGCGATCCGCGGCCGCCGCAGGCGAGGCAGCACGAAGATGCAGGAGGCGGGTTTCAGCAGCGACGCGCCGTCGAGGGCCCGCGTGATGCCCATCGCGCGGGTGAGCCGCCCCGGCCCATCAGCTCGTTCCGTGAACCCTTCCATCGCTTCGGCGGCTCTGACGAGCACCGCGTGACCGCTGCCCTCCGCCTTGCAGACCACGTTGAAGCACTCGTGCATGCCGTAGATGAAAAAGACGTAGGCGTGCCCCGGCGGCCCGAAGAGCGTCCGCGTGCGGCGCGTGAGCCCGGCGCGCGCGTGGCACGCGAGGTCGCGCGGGCCGCGGTAGGCCTCGGTCTCGACGATGCGGGCGATGCGCGGGCGCCCCCTCACGACGTGCACCAGGCGCGTGCCGACGAGCGCGCGAGCGACCACCAGCGCGTCGCGCGCGAAGAACGCGAGCGGCAGCGGCTGCTCCATCAATCGGCGCCCAGCGCGTAGAGCCGCAACGTTCCTCCACCGTACACGGCCACGCGATCGTCGCCCGGCGAGATCGCGACGAGCGCGACGTCCTCGCTGGGCAGGCGAACCAGAGCCGCCGGCTCGAGGAGCGAGTGGATGGTGATCCACGTCCGGGACGTGGGTGCCGCGTGCTCCATGTCACCCCAGCGCGAGGAGTGAACGGCGGCGAACGTGCGGCTCGACGGAGAGAAGACGACGGTCTCGACGTCGCGCGGCAGCGTGAAGAGCTCGCGGCCGTTCTTCGGATCGAGCATCCGGGCCGGGCTGGTATCGCTCGAGTACCAGTTGCGGTCGACGGTCGTGAAGAGCGCGTGCTCGTCGGGCGACATGACCGAGTGCGAGCTCATCACGGGGCCGGTGACGTGACTCTTGATCTCCTCGAACGCCCCGGTGGCGCGCGACGCCCAGAAGATGAAGTTGCCGCTCTGCGTGATGGTGCCGCTGCGGACGGGCGCGGCGGTCTGGAACTCCGCGAAGACGCCGATCTCGGCGCCTGTCGTGACGTCGAAGACGTGCGTCGCCTCGTCGCCCGAGGCGTCCTGGCAGTCGACGCTCATGCGCGATCCGTCCGCCGAGAACGCCCGACCCTGGCACGTGAGCGACTTCGGGATGGGCACGTCGCGCCGTGCGCCGCCCTTCGCGTCGAACGCGTCGGGGCCGACGACGAGGAGCGGATCCCCCGGGCGCCAGGTGTGCGCAGGGAGCTGCACGGGCCGGAGGCTCGAGTCGAGGACCTGCAGCGCGCCCCCGACGTTCACGGCGACGCGCAGCTCGGGGACCGTCTGGAAGGCGAGCCCGCGCACGTCGCCCGTGATCGCGCGCTCGCCGAGCGGCGTGGCGTGGAGCTTCCGCGCCGTTGCCGTCGCCGTCGCCGAGACAGTCGCGGTAGCCGGGGCCGGCGCCGTCCCCGAGGCCGCTGCCGAGGCCGATGCCGGAGGCGGATCGGCGGATGCGATCGCGGGGCCACAGGCGGCGGTGACCAGGAGCAGAGCGATGAGGCGCATGGACGCCCAACGCTTGGGCCTCCCGGGACCTTCCGTCAAGCAGGTCACGGCCTCGGCGGAGGGGTCTCGGTCAGCTTGATCTCGCGGATGGCCTCCTTGAAGCGCACGCCGAGCTCCGCGAGCTTGGAGTCCGTCTCGACGAGGTGCTTGGTGATCTCGTCCATGCGCGTCGCCATCTCGCCCAGGCGCGCGGTGAGCTTGGTGCGGAGGGCGTCGGCGGTCTTGTTGTCCTTGATGGCGCGGAGGTTGCGGCGCGTCTCTTCGGTCTGCTGGCCAAGGTCGACCTGCTCCTGAGCGAGCTTCTGCCGGGACTCGCGCAGCGCGAGGATCTGATCGCGGAACGACCAGGCCCCCGACAGCTTGCTCACCACGTCCTTGTTCGAGCGTGGGTCGGCGAGGAAGTTCTTCACGGCGTTGTCGGCGACGACCGAGAACCAGTCCTGCACCGTGCGCATCGTCTGGCGCTCGTCCACGACGAGCTCGCCCGTCTGGCGCGCGCCGACCTGCATCGGTACGAGCGCGGTGCCC
>DATIQP010000890.1:0-2746 GCA_035470765.1 Polyangiaceae bacterium
CCTCATCAAGACGGGACACGACTCGTTCTACGCCGTGCGCATCGTGGCCAACCTCCTCTACTACGTGGCGTTCGTCCCCACGATGCTGCGCTGGATCCCGCGAGAAAAAGCATGATCCGCGTCCTTCTGCTCGCGTGCGCGCTCGCGCTCGTCCTCACGCTCGGCGGGTGCCGCTCGAAGAGCGCCGTGAGCACGGCCGAGGATCCCAAGCTCACCTTCGTCCGCGACGGCAAGACGATGCGCGCTCTGGGCCGCGGCGAGCTCGTCGCGAAGATCACGCCGAAGACGGTGGAGGCGTTCGACCCGTACTACACCAAGGCCAAGCGCTTCCGCGCGCTGCCGATGCGGAGCGTCCTCGAGGCCGGCTTCGGCTCCGCGCAGGGGCTCGATCAGGAGCAGTTCGTGCTGCGCGCGAGCGACGGCTACACGGTGCCCGTCCGCGGCTCGCTGCTGCTCGAGGACGGCGCCTACCTCGCCTACGAGGACGTCGACGTGCCCGGCTGGGAGCCGATCGGACCGCAGCACACGAACCCTGGGCCCTTCTACGTCATCTGGAGCAAGCCCGAGCAGGCCAACCTCGAGACCTACCCGCGACCGTGGCAGCTCACCACCATCGAGATCGCGCGCTTCGACGCGATCTTCCCGCACACGTCGCCGGGGCCGCTCCCGCCGGACGCGCCGGCCGAGCGCGGGTACGCGATCTTCCGCGACCGCTGCATCCGGTGCCACGCCATCAACCGCGAAGGCGGGCACGTCGGGCCGGATCTGAACGTGCCGCAGAACGTGACCGAGTACCGGCCCGAGGCGCAGATCCGCGCCTACATCAAGAACCCGGCCACGTTCCGCTACAGCAACATGCCCGCCCACCCGGATCTCACCGACGCCCAGCTGGACGAGCTGCTCGCGTACTTGCGGGCCATGAAGGACCGCAAGCACGACGAGCGCTGATCGCGTTACTTGATCTCGTAGGCCTCGATCGCGTTCTCCATGAAGAGCGGCACGAGGATGCGGCCGCGCTTCTTGTCGAGGCCGATGTCGGCCGGCGACTTCACGTTCGGGATGACGACCTCGAACGTTCCGCCCGGCTTGCCCTTGTAGACCGAGGACGACTCCCAGCTCGAGATGTAGAAGTCGTCGCCCACCTTCACGATGCCGTCGAGCGAGCCCTTCGGGAGCTTGGTCACGTCCTGCTTCTGGCCCTTCTCGTCGAGGCGGTACAGGCCCGCCGTGCCGAAGGTGACGACCCACACGCCCTTGTCGGCCGGGAGCACGCCGTTCGGCCTGTCGAGATCCTTGCCCTTCGCGACCGGCTTGGCCTTGCCCTTCTCGATGACGTAGACCGCGTCCGTGCCCGTCGGCTCGAAGCCGGAGGCTCCCAGCTTCAGGCCGCTGTCGGAGACGTATACCTTGCCGTCGGGGGCGGCGGCGACGTCGTTGAGGAAGGTCGCGCCGGCGATCTTGACGTCGCCCTTCGGGTTGCCCGTCTTGGCGTCGAACATGCGCACGGTGTAGAGGTCCGCGACGTAGAGCACGCCGCCGGTGATCGCCGTGCCCTTCGGGGCGTTGAGGGTGACCTTGTTCTGGCCGCCGGCGATCCACTTCTCCTTGACGACCTTGCCGTCGGGCGAGACCTCGGAGATGTAGCCGTTGTTGTCGACGTCGGTCGGCTTGCCGTTGATGTTCGAGACGAGGTAGCGATCGGCGCCCTCGTCGAACAGGACGCTCTCCGGCGTCTGGAAGCCGGCGAGGTGGAAGACGGGCTTGGGGCCGGGCGGCGGCGTCGGGGTGGCGGCGGAGGAAGCGGCCGCGGCGGACGCGCTCGGGGCGGGGGCGGCGGAGGGCGCGGCGCTGGGCGCGGCGGTGGCGCTCGTGGTGGTCGGCGCGGTGGAGGGCGGAGTCTCTCCTCCGCAGGCGCCTGCGAACGAGCCGGCGACGAGCACGAGTGCAGATGCGACGAGAATGGGTCGAGTCATGGGGGTTTTCTCGCACGGCGGTCGGGTCGACGTAAAGAGCCCAGGGCCCCGAAACGGGTTAGCATCGGATTCGTGAACAGGGACGAGGGCACGCAGCAGGCGTCGGGCAGCCGGGTCATCGGCCGCTACGTGCTCTGCGACGCCATCGCGTCGGGCGGGATGGCCACCGTGCACCTCGGACGGCTGCTCGGCCCCGTCGGCTTCTCGCGCACCGTGGCGATCAAGCGGCTCCACCCGCACTTCGCGCGCGATCCCGAGTTCGTCGCCATGTTCCTCGACGAGGCCCGCCTCGCCGCGCGGATCCGCCACCCCAACGTCGTCTCCACGCTCGACGTCGTGGTGCTGCAGGGCGAGCTGTTCGTCGTCATGGACTACGTCCACGGCGAGGCCCTTTCGAAGCTGATCCGCGCGAACGGCGCCGTGCCCCCCCCGATCGCCGCGAGCATCATCGCGGGCGTGCTCTACGGTCTGCACGCCGCTCACGAGGCGAAGACGGACGACGGCGCGCCGCTGCACATCGTGCACCGCGACATCTCTCCCCAGAACGTCCTCGTGGGCGTCGACGGCTCCGCGCGGGTCGTGGACTTCGGCGTGGCCAAGGCCGTCGGCCGCCTGCAGACGACGCGCGAGGGCGCCCTGAAGGGCAAGATCGCGTACATGTCCCCCGAGCAGATCTCGACCGACTCGGTGGACCGGCGGACGGACATCTACGCCGCGTCGGTCGTCCTCTGGGAGATGCTCACCGGCAAGCGGCTCTACCAGGCCGATCACGA
>DATIQP010000891.1:0-4832 GCA_035470765.1 Polyangiaceae bacterium
TTCCGCTTGCCGCTCACCCGGCACGTCGAGCTGTGGGGCGTGGACCGGCAGCTGCGCGAGGTCGACGCGCGTCAGCGGCAGTTCTTCGCAGGCTCCGACGCCGACACGCCCCTCGTCGTGCTGCCCGATCCGGCGCGCGCGTGGGGGGAGACGCGTCCCACCGGGGCGAAGGCGCTCGCCGACCTCGGCCTCGACCCGGCGGCGCGCCGCACCTACGTCCTCGCGGGGGACGTGCACCACTACGAGCGATCGAGGCAAGGCGAGAGCGTCCACGTCGTCGCGGGCGGCGGCGGGGCTTTCTTGCACGGCGCGCGCATGGCGCCGCACGCGGCGTACCGGGTCGACGCCGAGTTCCCCGGGCCGAGGGCGTCGTGGCGCCTGCTCCGGCGCGCGCCGCTCTACGTGGCCGCCGGCGGCGCGGGCTGGCTCGTCACGTGCGGCTTCGCGCTCCTGCAGGCGCTCGGGCTGCTCGCGTACCTGCGCCATGGCTTCGCGGGCGCCACCTCGGTCGCGCTGGTCGAGAGCGTCCTCGTCGGAGTGAGCGCGGCGCTGCTCGTCGGCTGGCGTCGCCATCGCCTGCTGCGAGTGGTCCCTTTCGCGGCGGGACTGGGCGTCTTCATCGGCGCGCTCCCGCTCGGGGTGGGGCTCGCGCTCGACCGCTTCGGTACCGCCGCGCTGGGCGGCGGGCCCTGGGCTCACTCGATCGCCGTCGGCATCGCCTGGCTCGTGGCGACGCTGCTGACCGGCGCTGGCTTCGGCGCCATGCTCGTGATCATCGCGCGGCTCGGCCTGAACCACGCGCAGCCGTTTGCAGCGCTCGGCCTGCCGACGCACAGGCACTTCGTGCGCCTGCGCGTGCGCGAGCACGACGACGAGACGCTCGTCGACACCTTCGTCATCGGCCAGACGGATCCGGTCGGAGGCTCGCCGCCCGTCCTCGTCGATCGCTTCCGCTGGAGCTCTCGGCGAGGGCTCGCGTGAGGCGCGTCGCGCTCGCGGCCGCGCTGCTGCTGGCGTGCGCCTCGCGTCCGCCGGCCTCGGCCGCCGCGGAGGTGCCAGCGCGCTTCGAGCTCCGGCTCGACCCGCGCGACGTTCACGCGCTCCGCTTCGAGGCGCGCTTCGTCGGCGGACGCTCCTCCAAGCTCGCCATCGACGAGGACATGGTGCCGGCGATCACGAGCGTCGAAGTGAAGCGCGGCGGGGGCTGGGAGAGGCTCGAGCCCGCGAAGATGACCGCCGCCGAGTGCGTCACGGACTGCACCGTTCGATACACTCTCGATCTCGCCAAGGCGCGTACGTCACACGAGGGCATCGTCGGCATCGGCCCCGACGCCTACCTCGCGCCGACGCCCACCTGGCTGATGCACCCTTCGCCGATGCCGCACGGCTCGTTCGAGCTCAACGTCGAGCCCGCGCCGCCGGCGCCGGCGCCGGATCGCTTCGAGCCGGTCACGTTCGCGACGGGGATGCGGCGCCGGAGCGCGGACGATCCGAGCCACCTCGTCATGTCGACCGGCGACTTCGGCGAGGGGAGCTACGCCGCGTTCGGCGCGCTCCGCCATCGGCTCGTGGAGTCGGCGGGCGGCGCGATCGAGCTCGTCGGCTTCCAGCAGCCCAAGCTCGCGCTCTCGGACGACGAGCTCGCGGCGTGGATCCGCGAGGACGGCGAGTGCGTGGCGCAGCTCTACGGCCGCTTCCCGGTGGCGCGCGCGACGGTCTTCATCGTGCCCATGCCGGGCGCCGACGAGGTGCTCTTCGGCCGCGTGCTGTCGATGGGCGGCGCGTCGATCGCGGCGCTGACCGGCACCGAGCTGTCCGTCGAGCACACGCACTCGGACTGGGTGCTGGTGCACGAGATGATCCACCTCGGCTTCCCGACCATCGACCGCGAGCGATGGATCGGCGAGGGCCTCGCCACCTACTACGAGCCCGTCCTGCGGACGCGCATGGGCTGGCGCACGCCCGAGCGCACGTGGAGCGGCTTCGCCAGGTCGATGCACCGCGGCGTGGCTCCGGCCGGTGCGGAGCAGGCGCTCGACAAGCGTAGCGGCATCGACGCCATCTACTGGGGAGGGGCCATCTACGTCATGATGGCGGACGTCGGCATCCGGGTCGCCACCGGCGGCCGCATGTCGCTCGACACCGTGCTGCGCGCCGTGCTGGCCCAGGGCGGCGACGCCACCGTCGCGTGGACGCTCGACCAGGTCATCGACGTCGCCGATCGCACGACCGGCACGAAGCTGATGAGCGAGCTGCGCGAGCGGCTCGCCGTGCGGGGCGAGCACGTCGACCTCGACGGATACTTCGCCAAGCTCGGCGTCGTGCACGAGGGAGACCGGTTCAAGCTGCAGGACGGCGAGTGGGCTGCGGTTCGCGAGGCGATCACGGCTCGCCCGAAAGAACACTGAACTGGCATGCACGCCTAAACGCCTGTATAGTCCCGCCCGCAGTGTCGTTGCGCGCGCGACTCTCCAGGATTTCGCAGAAGGAAGCCCCGCCCACCGAGGACGATCGGGCCGAGGTCCTCGCCGAGCTGCGCGAGCGGATGCGGCGCGTGCTCGAGCGCGCGGTGCAGCCGCGCAAACCGCCGCCCGTGGATCGCTACGAGACGGGCGAGCGGCTGCCGTTCTTCGCCGAGGAGACGGAGCTCGGCGTACGGCACCGGCGCGTCATCCGGCTCGGGCGCGCGCACCGCACGGGGCGGGCGCCGGTGCACGCGGCGAGGGATGCGGACGGCAAGCTCCTCTCGCTGCTCGCCCTCGACCCGTCGCTCGCAGGCGCACCGCTCGATCGCGCCCTCTACGTCGACACCGAGACGACGGGGCTCTCCGGCGGCACGGGGACCGTTCCGTTCCTCGTCGGCATCGCGGCCTTCGACCAGGACGGCCTGTTCGTCGAGCAGCTGCTCGTGCGCAACCTGGGCGAGGAAGCGCCGATGCTGGCGTACTTGCGCGAGCGCATCGAGGCCGCGTCGATGCTCATCACCTTCAACGGCAAGACGTTCGACATGCCTCTGCTGCGCACGCGCTTCCTGATGGCCCGCATGCCGCCGCCGCCCGATCGCCCGCACCTCGATCTTCTCCACGTCGCGCGGCGGGTGCACAAACGCAACGGTGAGCCGGTCTCGGTGCGGCTCACGTCGCTCGAGGACTGGCTGCTCGGCTACGAGCGGCTGGGGGACGTGCCGAGCGGCGAGGTGAGCGGGCGATACTTGCATTTTCTCCGCACCGGCGACGAGAGCGCTCTGCTCGGCGTCGTCGAGCACAACGCGCAAGACGTCATCACGATGGCGGCGCTCGTCGGCGTCTACGGCGAGCCTCTCGAGGCGAGCTCGCTCCGGCCGGCGGATCTCGTGAGCGTCGCGCAGACGCTGCGCCGCGCGGGGGACAGCAAGCGCGCCTTCGCGGTGGCCACGCTCGCGAAGGAGCGGGGCGCCGGGCCCGCGTCGTTGCGCGCCCGCGCCGAGATCGCGCGAGCCAGCGGCGATCGCAACCAGGCGCTCGCCGACCTCGAGGAGCTGCTGGCGGGCGAGGCGGACGAGGATCTCGCGAAGGGCGCGCGCCTGGCGCTGGCCAAGCTCTACGAGCACCACGTCAAGGAGCCGGCGCGCGCGCTGTTGCTGATCGACCAGGGCGTGGCCGAGGACGAGCCGGCGCGGAGCCGTCGCCGGCGGCGCCTCGAGCGCAAGATCGCTGCCGCGGGCTCGAGCCGGCAAGCGGGAGTCCGGAGCGAGTCGTCGGACGAGCGTCAGACGCAGGCTCAACTGTTCGTCCGCAAAGCCTGACCGCCTTTGTGCTAATCCGAGCCTCGATGGACGACGATAGGGAACGCTACGATCCAGCCGCGATCGAGCCGAAATGGCAGAAGTACTGGGACGAGCAGGGGACGTTCCGCACGGAGCGCCACGCCGGCCGGCCCAAGGCCTACATCCTCGACATGTTCCCGTACCCCTCCGGCTCGGGGCTGCACGTCGGGCACCCGGAGGGCTACACCGCGACGGACATCGTCTCCCGCTACAAGCGGATGCGCGGCTTCGACGTCTTGCACCCGATGGGCTGGGACGCGTTCGGCCTGCCGGCCGAGCAGCACGCCATCCAGACGGGGACGCACCCGCGCGAGACGACGCTGAAGAACATCGGGACGTTCCGGCGCCAGCTCAAGATGCTGGGCTTCTCGTACGACTGGGACCGCGAGGTCGACACGACCGACCCGAAGTACGTGCGCTGGACGCAGTGGATCTTCCTGCAGCTCTTCAAGCGCGGGCTGGCGTACCAGGACCGGATCCCGGTCAACTGGTGCGCCGAGCTCGGCACGGTGCTGGCGAACGAGGAGGTCATCGACGGCAAGAGCGAGCGCGGGGGCTTCCCCGTCGAGCGGCTGCCGCTGAGGCAGTGGCTGCTCCGCATCACGGAGTACGCCGACCGGCTCGACGCGGATCTCGAGGGCCTCGACTGGCCGGAGACCAAGGACAAGCAGCACTACTGGATCGGCCGGAGCGAGGGCGCGCTGGTCGACTTCGTCGTCGACGGGGCGCCCGACGCGAAGATTACGGTCTTCACGACTCGCGTCGATACGCTCCCCGGCGCGACGTACGTCGTCGTCGCCCCCGAGCACGCCATCGTCGAGCGCATCACCGCGCCCGCGCAGCGCGAGGCAATGGCGGCCTACGTGCAGGCGACTCGCAGCAAGAGCGACATGGATCGCTCCGACGTCAAGAAGGAGAAGACGGGCGTCGCGCTCGGCACCTTCGCGATCAACCCGGTCAACGGGGACAAGATCCCGCTCTTCATCGCGGACTACGTCATAGCGAGCTACGGCACGGGCGCGGTGAT
>DATIQP010000892.1:0-12985 GCA_035470765.1 Polyangiaceae bacterium
CGAGCGCCTCCGAGAGCTTCGGCAGATCTTGCACGACGTAGAAGAAGGCCATCCACGCCCAGCGGCCCCATCGCCGCAGCCCGTCGCGCTTCACCTTCTCGATCGCTGCTCGGTTGTGCGCGGGCGCCTTGCCGTACAGCAGCTTCGAGAAGACCTCGACCGACCACGCGTCGATCGGAAAGCCGCCGTGCGGGTTGATGATGTCCGCCGAGTAGTCGCCGATGCCCGGCAGCTCCATGAGCCGCAGCTTCGCCTCGTCGGCCGGCATCGCCCGAAGCTGCTCGATCGACGGGAAGTCGCCCGCCGCGAGCTCCTTCGCCAGGGCGACGAGGTACTTCGCGCGGTAGCCCACCTTGCAGCGCCTCGCGAGCTCGCCGGCGCGGAGTCTCGCGATGCGCTCCGGCGTCGGCCACGCCCGGATCCTCCTGCGGTCGAACTCGGCGGTCGGTCCGTAGCGCGAGATGAGCGCCGACATCATCGCGTTGCTCCTCTCGAGGGGCGCCATCTGCAGCAGGATGGCGAGGCACGCCTCGGAGAAGAGGGTACACGACGAGGTGTCGTGCATGCCGCGCAGGTCGCGGACGGTGGGCGCGAGGATGCGGTCGCGTCGTGCCATCGCGTAGAAGTCGCCCAGGCTGTCCTCGGCGCCGAG
Organism: Polyangiaceae bacterium; assembly: GCA_035470765.1. Classification (GTDB taxonomy): domain Bacteria; phylum Myxococcota_A; class Polyangia; order Polyangiales; family Polyangiaceae; genus DASXHD01. The sequence goes on from DATIQP010000892.1 coordinate 653, forward strand.
CGCGTCGTTCACGAGCGCTTTCGCCTCCTCGGCGCGCGCGCGTGTGGGCCGCTCGGCGAAGAAGACCCGGACCGCGATCCTGGGTCGCACCGTCGTGCCCCTCGAGGCGAGCTTGATGCCCGCGAGCCGGCCCTGCAAGTGCGTCGCGGTCCAGAGCGTCGCATCTTCGAAGCGCTCGTACGGGGTGAACAGGGACCAGCCGGCCGGCTTGCGAACCGTGAGCTCGAAGTCGAACGGCGGCTCGGGCCGTAGCTCGTACGCGAACGAGTGCGCGAGCTTCGGCACGGATCACTTCCACCGGAAGGGCAGCTTGATCGTCTCGCCCGTGACGGCGAACAAGCCCTTGCCCCTGTGGTGGAGCGTGTGCGGGTTCCTCCGCGAGGTGTCCACCCACGCCTTGACCACCTCGACCACGAAGAGGCCGTACTTGGCCACCATACGCGAGTCCACGACACGGGCCTCGAGGCTGGCGTAGCAGTCGGCGATCAGCGGCGGGCGGACCTCGGCCGCGGGGGCGCGCGTCAGCGCGAAGCGCTCGAACTTGTCGACCTTCCGTCCCGAGACGTTGCCGCAGCCTACGACCTGGCGCGCCAGGTCAGCCGTCGGCACGTTGATGACGCACTCGCGCGTCGCCCGCAGCGCCGCGAAGGAGTGATTTCGGTTGGAGACGATCATGCCCACGAGCGGCGGCTCGAACTCGATCATCGTGTGCCACGACTGGGGCATGACGTTGTCGTGCCCGCGCTGGCTGGTGGTGAGCAGCACGACCGGCCCCGGCTCCAGCAGCTGGTAGACGCGCGAAAGGGGAAACGAGCGCTTCGCCATGGGGGCGATGTAGGTCGCGTTGCGACCGCCGGCCAGCTGCCGGTGGGCCCTTGGCGCGGCTTTTTTCTCTCAAACCGGCAGCGCTTGCTTTACCCTTTCGCTCCATATGACCGACGAGAAGGACGGGGAGTCCACCGAGGCGAAGCCGGAGGACGGCGAGGCGGAGGCGAAAGAGGGGACGGAGGCGGCTTCGGAGACGGAGTCGGAGACGGGGACGGAGACGGGGACGGAGTCGGAGACGGCGCTGGCGAAGGAGCCGCCGAAACCTCCGGCGAAGAAGCGGGCGGCGCCGGGGGCGGCGTGGGTGCAGCCGCTGGCTCGCTTCGACGAGTGGTGGACTCGCTGGGAGGCTCGGCTCGCGGTGGGCGTGCTCGGTGCGGAGATCTTCTCGCTATGCACGTGGATCGCGCTCAAGGGCATGTCGGCGGAGTACCGGCCGGCGGACAAGGTCGATCCGGAGGCGCCGGTCGACGTCTCGGGCGTCATCTTCCGCGCGCTCGTGGGGGCGCTCGTCCTCGGCCTCGCGGCGCACTTCGCGCTGCGCCCGAAGGACCCGGCGAAGCGAAAGACGGACATTCGCTATCAGGTCGGCGTCAGCGCGGCGGCCGTCTTCGGCTTGCTCGTGAGCCGCGGGTGGGCCAACGCCGGCTCCGAGTACTTCTCGAACCTGCTCAACTGGTTGCAGAGTGCATCGACCCTGACGCTGTTCGGTGGCCTGCGCGGCCTGGCGACGCGCTTCACCCTCTGGCTCGCGCTTCTCGGCGCGTCGCTCGCCACCGCGCAGGGCAAGCACATCAACGTCGACGTGGTCATGCGGTACTTGACGCCGAAGCTGCGGCTGTCGGTGGCGCTGGCCGGCTGGCTGGCCGCATCGCTCGTGTGCCTGAGCGGCGCGTGGGGCTTCGTCGACCACCTTTCGATCGCCGAGTTCAAGCTCTCCATCGAGGAGCCGTGCGCCAACGACGCGACCAAGACGTGCAGCGTGCCGCCGACGGAGCGGCTCGGCAAGGTGCGCCACGAGATGGCCCGCGACCTGTTCCTCGCGCGGCGCCAGATGATGCTCGACTTCAAGAGCTGGCCCAAGGTGCTCGGCGGCACCAAGTACGAGACGTACCTGCACTCGGCCGAGTGGAACGAGTGGATACGCGGCGGCGACTGGGACGCGTACTTCTCCAAGGACGACCTCCAGGGCCAGATGATGGACGAGTCGGACACGAAGCTGACGCGCCTGCCGCTCATCAACATCCCCGGCACGGGCGAGAACACCAACGGTCTGCTCATCCGCGACATGGACTTCGTCTTCCCGTTCGGGCTGCTGATGATCGGGCTGCGGTTCTTGCTCCGCTGCTTGCTCGCCATCGGCGGCGCGGTGAAGGTCGACGTCGACGCCGCGCACGATGAGCCGGAGATCGAGCACGCCCACGAGGGGTCGGAGGTGGAGTCGTGAGCGCCGCCACCTCTCCCAAGGGCGGCGGCCCGATCAAGGGCACGACGACCGGCCTCGGAATCGTCTCGGCGCTGGTCGTCGCCGTCGGCGTCGTGGGCGGCGGCCTCGCTGCCGTCGTCGTCGCGCTCGCGCTGCTCGGCACGCCGCTCTTCGCCATCATGGGCGGCGCGAGCGAGCTGTTGTGGCTCACGCATCGCGACGAGAGCTACCACCACCTGCGCTACATCGCGGCGAACATCCTCACGGAGCACTTCGCCGGCTCGCCCATCCTCGTCACCATCCCGCTCTTCACGTTCGTCGGATACGTGCTCGCCGAGGCCAAGACGGCGGAGCGCCTCGTTCGCGCGTCGAGCGCCCTCGTGGGTTGGCTGCCGGGCGGCCTGGCGATCGTGTGCGTCCTCGCGAGCGCCGTATTCACGCTCTTCACCGGCGGCAGCGGCGTCACCATCATCGCCATCGGCGGCCTGCTCTACCCGGCGCTGCGCAGGGAAGGCTACTCGGAGAAATTCTCGCTCGGCGTCGTCACGAGCGGCGGCTCCATCGGCCTCCTGCTGCCGTACTCGCTGCCGCTGATGATCTACTCGCTCGTCGCGCACGTCGACTTCGAGATTGCCTTCAAGGCCGTCATCGCGCCGGGCTTGCTCGTCATCCTGATGTTCGCGGCGTACTGCGTCTACGTCGGCGTCAAGGAGAAGGTCGCCCGCAAGCCCTTCGACGTGAAGGAGGTCGTCGCGTCGGGCTGGGAGCTCAAGTGGGAGCTCGGCATCCCGGTGATCCTCGTCGTCGGTCTGAAGAAGGCCGGCCTGTCCATCGACGAGTGCGCCGCGGCCGTCGCGCTCTACGCGGTCCTCATCGAGTGCTTCGTCTACCGGGATCTCTCGTTCAAGAAGGACCTGCCGAAGATCGGCAAGAGCGCCATGGCGCTCGGCGGCGCGGTCATCCTGATCCTGTCGATGGCCAACGCGCTCATCAACTACGTCGTTCAGGAGCAGATCCCGTATCGCGTGCTCGAGTTCATGATCAAGCTCGGCATCGACAGGACCTTCGAGTTCTTGATCGCGATGAACATCTTCCTGCTGGTGCTCGGCATGCTGATGGAGGGCTTCAGCGCGATCCTCGTCGCGGTGCCGCTCATCCTGCCGTTCGCGGCGCGCTTCCACCTCGGGCCGTTCCACACGGCGATGATCTTCCTCGTCAACCTGGAGCTCGCCTATTGCGCGCCGCCTCTCGGGTTGAACCTGTTCATCGCGAGCTTCCGCTTCAACCGCCCGGCGGTGAGCCTGTACAGACCCATCCTGCCATTTCTGGGCGTGCTGCTCGCGTCCCTGTTGCTCATAAGCTACGTCCCGAGCATCAGCACGCTCACCATTCGCGAGGACATCGCGAAGGTGCGGGCGCGCGCGGCCAAGCTCGGGGCACCGCCGTCCGACGCGTGGAAGCTCGAGTGCGTGCAGGACGATCCGAACAACCCGCTGCCCTGCACCGACGAGGAGCGCAAGAAGTACCCGAACGGCCAGGCCACGCCGGTCGAGACCGCCGAGGTGCCGGCGACGCCGCCGGACGCGGGCGCGGCCACCGAGGGAGACGGCGGCGATCAGGATCTGCTGCAGCAGATGCTCGGCGCGGGCGCGGCCGACGCGGGCGCCGCGACGGAGGCGGGCGGCGGGGACGACCTGTTCAACGAGCTGATGAACGCGGGCAAGGACGCGGGCGGGGCGGATGCCGGGGCGGCCGCGCCGGCGCCGACTGGGAGCGCGAAGAAGGGATCGGACGACGATCTGTTCAATCAGATGATGAACGCGAAGTAGCGGAGACGGAGACGGAGGCGGAGACGGAGACGGGGGAGGGGGCGGCTCGCTCGGCGTCGGCGATTTTGCCGCGGTGCTCGGCCATATCAAGGCCGAGCGGCCTTCGGCCGTGCTCGCTGCGCTCGCAGCCTTGACATGGCCTGCGCGCCGCGGCGGAGGGGGCCTGCCTTCGCGAGTGAAGGCGGAAGGAGTCTCCGATGTTGCGAATCTATGAGACGGCGCTCGAGGTGATTCGGTTGCTTAGGCCCGTCATTGCCGAGATTCGTCGGCACGATCCGCATCCCGCGCAACAGTTGCAAGATGCAAGCAAGGGTGTCGCGGCGTGCATCGCCGAAGGCAGCTACTCGAGGGGGAAGAACAGGCACACGCTCTACCATCGCGCGCTGGGCTCCGCGAAGGAGAGCGGGGCGTGGCTCGATATCGCGCTGGCGTGCGGCTACGTCGAGAGCGTCGACCCGCGCATTCGGGCGGCGCTGAGCTCGATCTGTGCGGTGCTCTACAGCATAGTCACGTAGACGGTGGCGGTGTGGCGGCCCCGGGAGACCTCTCCCAGGGCCGCCGTCGCCGTCGTCACCTCGTGGCGAGCCGGTAGAGCGTGGCCGCGATGCGGTCGAAGCGATCCCTGAGGGCCGGATCGATCGCATCGACGTAGCTCCAGGCCTCGGCGACGTCGAGACACGCTCGGACCTCTTGGTTCGATCCGAGCGCGCTGCGAAAGCGCGCCCTCACGTTGCCGTCATGGGAGCCGATGCCTTCGGCGGTGTTGAGGGCGATGCGCTTCCCGCGCGCTTCATTTGCCTGGCCAGGTCGGGATCGTGCTCGGCGATCCGGCGGACGATGGGCGCGAGCAGCTTCAGCGTCTCGATGATGAAGAGGTAGATGTGGAGCATGGGATGGTTCCTTCCGCCTTCGCTTGTGAAGGCACCTGCCCCGGAGCCGTGCGCGGAGGCGGAGTCTAGGATGGCGAAGCCACCGGCGAGGCTTGGCGAGCCGGCGCGAGCGGAGCGAGCGTCCTAGACGCCGCCGAGCACACGGCTAGGCTCCCAGCAGCCGAGCGAGCCTCCCCCCGCACTCGGACTCGGACTCGGAGACAGAGACGGAGACCGCTCTATATCCGAATCGTCTTCCACCCTCCCGCCCGGAACTTCAGCGCCATCGTCGACGCCGCCAGAACTGCGTAGAGACACGCCGTGTACCAGATCCCGTCCAGGCCCGCGTTCAGCTTCAGGCCCAGCAGCCACGCGCCAGGGACCAGGATCCCGAACACCAGGACGAGCTGCGCGGCGGCGACGAACTTGGTGCTGCCGGCGCCGAAGAGCGCCTCGCTCAAGATCAGCGCGACGCTGATGAGCGGCGTGACGACGCCGACGAGCATCATCGGGCGGTTCATCGCCTGGTGCACGCCGGGCGTCGCCGCGATGAGGTCGATGACCTGGTGGCGGAAGACGCCGCCCTCGAGCAAGCCGATGGCGCCGAAGACGATCAGCCCCACGCGCACGCTCGCCCAGCCGTAGCGTGAGGCCTCGTCCGGCTTCTGGCGGCCGAGGGACTGGCTCACGAGCGTCGCGGTCGACGTGCCGAAGGCGATGCACGCCGTGAACGTGAGCATCATGATCTGGATGATGTTCGTCGTCGCGGCGCCGTTGACGGCCTCGGCCGCGCCCTTGTCCAGGACGTTGACGATCTTGGTGAAGAGGGCGAAACCGAACATCATCACGATCGTTGCGAGCGCGGCGGGCGCCGAGAGCTTGACCATGTCCCACGTCAGGCTACGCGAGACGTTCGACCAGCGCGCCGGCTCGAAGTCGTGGCGGTAGAGGAACGCGTACACGAACATCACGGCGAGGCCGATCCACGTCGCCAGGAATGCCGACATGCCGGCGCCGGTCGGGCCCATCGCGGGCATGCCGAGGTGGCCGAAGATGAACACCCAGCAGAGCACGATGTTCAAGGCGTTCATGATGAGCGACGCGACGAAGTGGAACGTCGTCTTGCCGATGCCGTCGAAGAACCCCTTGAGCGCCTGGGTCATCGACATCGAGACGAACGCGAACAGGCGCCAGTGCGAGTACGAGACGGCGATGGCGCGGACGTCCTCGGCGTCGATCAGCCTGCGCAGGATGATGGGGATGAGGAATACGGCGGCGAGGCTGGTGAGCAGGCCGCCGATGAGCGTGAACCACACGGTGTTGGCGAGGACCGCCCCGGCCGCGAGCCGCTTGCCCTCGGCGAAGCGCCGCGCCGTGATCGCCTGCGTGCCGACGCTGATGGCCCCGAGCGAGCCGCCGAAGAGCCAGACGATGATGAGCGAGGGCTGCAGGGCGGCCTGCGCGTTCGAGGCCTCGAGCTGGTTGGGCAGGTGGCGGAAGAAAACGTCGTCGACCAGGTTGACCGACGACTGCAGCAGCATCGCGAAGACGGTCGGGATGGCGAGCTTGAGGACGGTCGCCGTCTTGTTGGCGGTGAAATCGATGCTCGACGCGTGCACGGCGTGACCGTGCTCCGGCGTCGCCGGCGCCGCGTTGGGCTCTGCCTCACCGGCCCCCTTCTTGGAATGTCTCGAAGATGCGGCCATTCGATGCTCGGGCCGCCAAGGCTTTACGGCACGCACGTCCCGTTGACAAGCTCGGGATCCGGCGCGCCCGAGCTCCGCCCTCGAGCCGTGGCTCTAGCGTCGTGAGCCCTTCTTCTTCGCAGCCTTCTTCCCGGTCTTCTTCGCGGCTTTCTTCGCGGCCTTCTTCGGGGTGGCGGCCTTCTTCGCCAGCTCCCAGACGCCGAGCGCCGCGCCCGCCGGATCCATGAACACGCCGATGGCGCCCATGTCGCCGATCGACTGATAAGGCACCAGGACGTTGGCGCCAGCCTTGCGCGCCTTGTCGATCGTCTTCTTCACGTCCGCGACCTCGACGTAGGGCAGCCACGCCGACGGCTGGTCAGGCATCGGCTTCTTCATCATGCCGCCGCCGGCGCCCTTGCCGACGCCGATCATCGTGTAGTCCGTGCCCGGCATGTCCTCGAGCTTCCAATCGAAGACGGACTTGTAGAACTTCTTCGCGGCGCCGACGTCGTCGGCGTGCAGCTCGACGTGCACGAACGGGTTTCCCATGGCTCTCCTCCGGGTAGGGGCCGGACGGTAGGGGCATCCGGTGGACTTGCCAAGGGTGGCCGCTCCAGCCCCTCGGCACGGTCGGCCGGCGTCAGCGCTCGGTCCGATTGAGCTTCGCGACCTCGCTGCGCCGCGCCGAGGTGTCGGGGGCGGGGAGGGGAACCCCGAGCTTCGCGTGAAGCTTGCGCGCGGCGTCGCTCTCGGGGTGGCTCTCCAGCAGCTCCTCGAGCACCGCGCGCGCCTCGCCCCGCTTGCCGCTCGCGTCGAGCACGTGGGCGAGGAAGATGCGCGGCTCGGGCGAGGCGTCGTGCAGCACCCAGAGATCCGCGGCGCGTCGAGCCTCGTGCAAATCACCTGCATGGAGCGCCGCCGTCGCCCACGCCTTGAGCGCGCGAGGATCGGTCGGGTGACCGCGCGAAGCGATGCGCGACGGCTCGAGCGATCGCTCGCGCTTCGGCGTCGGCTTGTCGGCGGTCGGCTCGGTGTTGCCGCTGGGCGGCACGAACGGGGCGTTGTCGGCAAGCGGGGCGGGCTCCGGCGGGCTCGGCGCCGCGGCCACCGTGTCCGTCGCGCTCGGCGCGGGCTCCGCCATCGCGGCCTCGCTCGGCATCGGCACGCTGCGCGTGCTCGCGTGGGACATGAGGGCAACGACGCCGACGATCGCCGCCACGGCCGCGCCCCGAAGGAGAAACGATCGCTTGCGCGCGGGCACGGGCGCCGGCGCCTCGAGCGCTTCCTCGAGCGCGCGGCGCATGGCGATCGCGCTGCCGAAGCGATCCTCGCGGCGTTTGCTCATCGCGCGCACCACGACGTTCTCGAGCGCCTCGGGGATCTTGCGCTCGGGCGCGCGCACGCGAGGCGGCACGGGCACCTCGCGCACCTGCTTGCCCAGTACCTCGACGCTCGATTTGCCCGTGAAGGGCGGCGCGCCAGTCAGCATCTCGTAGAGCACGCAGCCGAGGGCGTATACGTCGCAGCGCGCGTCGACCGGCTCGCCCGCCACCTGCTCGGGGGCCATGTACTCGGGCGTGCCGAAGATCGCGAAGCCCTTCTGGCGCTTCTCGTCGGTCGTGATGTCGCTGAGCGCCATCGCCACGCCGAAGTCGAGCAGCTTGAGCGTCCCCGACCTGGTGAGCACGAGGTTGGCCGGCTTGAGGTCGCGATGCACGAGCCCTGCGCCGTGCGCGGCCTCCAGCGCGTGCGTCGCCTGGATCGCGAGGCCCGCGGCCTCCTTGTAGCGGAGCGACGTCCTGCGAAGGCGCCGATCGAGGGGCTCGCCGTCGAGCAGCTCCATCGCGAGGTACACGCGCCCGTCCTTGGCCTTGCCGAAGTCGTAGAGCGCGACGAGGTTCGGGTGCGCGATGGCAGCCACGGCGCGTGCCTCGCGGCGGAAGCGGTCGATCGCGTCCTTGGCCGACGCGTGCTCCGGCGCGAGCAGCTTGAGCGCCACCTTGCGCCCCAGCTCGAGGTGCTCGGCCGACCACACCTCGCCGCTCGAGCCCTCGCCGATCTTGTCGATGAGGCGGTATGCCGTGCCGGCGAGCACGCCGTTGCCCTCGTTCATGTGCTCGGCCGCCTGCTCCGTCACCTCCGGAGCTGCCGGCGTGCGCGGGGTCGACTCGCGTCCCACGCCGCGCGCGTCCTTGAGGAGCTTGCTGAACTCCGACCGCGTGCGGCCCGGCTCGTGCGGCCAGAGCGCGTGCATCAGCGCCGCGACCCGGCCGCGCACGGTGCGCCCGCCGTCGCTGCCGCTCGGCGCCATCGCGAGCAGCCGGCCCAGGGCCGCCGCGGCGAGCGCGGCCGACGCGAAGCGGTCGTCCGGATCGTTCTTGGTGAGCTGGTCGATGATCTCGTCGAGCAGCTCGGGCGCTCCGATGTCTGCCGCGATGGGCGGCACGACCAGCGTCCCGTTCGCGGCCTGCTCGAGGTGCTTCTGCGGCTCGCCGGTCAAGTAGCGGCGCCCTGCGCACAGCTCCCAGAGCATGATGCCGACGGCGTAGAGGTCGATGCGCCCGTCGCCGACCTGCTGGCGCGCCACCTCAGGCGCCACGTAGCCAGGCTTCGCGAAGACGACGCCCGCCACGGTGTGGCAGCGCCGGTTGTGGCCGCGCGCCGTGCCGAAGTCGATGAGCTTCACCTCGCCGGCGTAGCCCACCATCACGTTCTGTGGCGACAGGTCGCGGTGGACTATGCCGAGCGGCGTCCCGTCGGCGCCCGAGCGCTCGTGCACGTGGCCGAGCGCGTTCGCCATCTCGAGGGTGATCGCGACCGCCTCGGGCCAGCCGATGCGCGCGCCCGACTGGATCGCGCGCTGGCGCACGTCGGCGAGGCTCCGCCCCTCGACGTACTCGACCACGCTGTACGGCTCGCCGTGCTCGTCGGTCGCCGCCTCGAGGACCTGCGCCACGCCTGGATGCTGGAGCTGCGACTGCACCCGCGCCTCGTCGAGGAAGCGCGCGAGGAACGACCCGTCGTGGATGTGGTCGCGCCGGATCGTCTTGACGACGCACGGCCGCTCCGCGCCCTCGATCCCCGTCGTACCAGCGAGGTAGACGTCGCCCATCCCGCCGCGCGCGATCAGCTTGAGCAGCACGAGCCGTCCGAACGCCCGGGGGACGTCGAACGCTGCTTCGCCGAAGGCCGAGGACTGTGCCGCCATGTAACGGGCAAGCTATTGACGCAGCGCGAATAGGCCAAGTTTTTGAGGGCTCCGCCTCCGCCGACGGCAACGCCGCCGCCGACGGAGGGGACCCTGCGAACCGCCGCGAGCTAGATGCCCGACGTGAGGCAGGTCGAGCTCGTGGCCGGCGCCACGCACACGTTCGCCGTACAGGTCTGGCACGCGCCGCAGTCCGCCGCGCTCTGGCACTGCCCGCCGACGCACTCGCTCGTGCCTGTGTTGCACGTCTCGTTCGTCAGGCAGTCGGTGCTCGTCGCGCAGTAGCGGGCGGGCGGCTGCGTCAGCTTGTCGTTCGTTCCGCTCGGGCTGGCCGTGTTCTTCAAGAACACGAAGATCGACTCCATGTCGCCGAGCATCAGGTTCTTGAAGTGCTGGACCGGCATCGGCCACGCGACGGGCGTCGGAACCGGATCCTCCACGTGCATCCCCGACGTGAGGAGGCCCTCGAACTGCGGAAAGTCGAGGGTGCCGTTCGCGATCGCCCCGTGCGTCGTTCCGAGCAGGTCCGCGGACATCGACCGGACGATCTTGAAGGTGGTCTGAAGAGGCTGGGGAACCGCAAAGACACGGCCACCGGCCAGGTACTGGGCGGTGTTGATGGCGAGCGTCGCCTGATTGCGGTCGGGGTTCGTGTGGCAGTCGTTGCACCCGGCGACGGCGTTGACCAGGTAGCTGCCGCGCCCGAACTGACCTTGCTCCTGCACTGTGAGATTGCTCAGCGTGTAGGCCCGCGGCGAGATTGCGAGCCCTCGCAGCACGAAGCCCGGATCTGGAATGGGATTGTTCTGCGCGTCGTGCTCCGCCGGCAACGTGCGCGTGACTTCTCCCTCGTCGTATTGCGTCGGAAAAGGCACCGGCTGGGCGGCCGCGGCGGCGCCCTTCGAATCGGCCGGGATGGTGTTCGACACGGCGGGGATGGCCTTGAGATAGGCGTAGATCGCTTCGAGATCGGGCGTGGACATCCAGCGGAACGTCGACCACGGCATGACGATGAGCTGTTGAGCGGTTCCACCGTCGGGGCTGTTGCGGAAGTCCTTGCCGGTGCGAATCGCGGTGATGAGCTCGTCCTTCGTGAGCTGGAGCCCGGTCGCGGTGTCGGGAGTCAGATTGCGCGCAGTGACGAAATTGCTGCCGCCGATCGCGAACTTGTTGCCGCCCGCCAAGAAGGCATTGTTCGTGGGGTTGTTGTGGCAGTCCCCGCACCCTCCGACGGCGTTCACCAGATAGCTGCCCTGGCCGACCTGCTCGATCTCGGGCCCCGTGAGGCCCGAAAGATTCAGCGGCACCGGCGAGATGTTCAACCCTTGGTTTGCAGTCTCCGAAAGCACGATGGTCGCGCCAGCTTCACCTGCAGGCCCCGCAGGGCCTTGCGCTCCCGTCGCGCCCGGCGTTCCCGGCGTTCCCGGCGCGCCCGCCTCTCCTGGTTCGCCCATCGCGCCTTGTGGTCCCGTGTTGCCCTCGCATCCGAGCGTCGCGGCGACGGCAATGCACACCCATACCGTGGTCCCCACCCAAATTCGATTCATGCTGCCTCCCTCTGGTCGTGAGAAACGGACATTGGGGCGCTCGCGCTTCCACGACAAGGGGCCGGCAGCAGGCGTGCGCATCACTCCACGTTGACCTGCCGGACGTCAGTCGGGCGCAGGGAGACGGAGACGGAGACGACTCCTTACCGCTGAGCCGGCGGAGGTTGCGCGCACGCGATTTCGCACCGCACATGTGACGCGCTGTGTTGGCGGCATCCCCCTTCCGCTTCTCGCCTCACAGGGGCATCCTCTGCCCAACTCCCGTGTCCAAGCTCTCCAAGTATTTCGAGACCCATCGTGACGCCGACGGCGTCTTCCGCATGCACGTCGCGCTCGACGGTTACGCCCTGCTCCGCCTTGCCCCGACCAACAAGGGGACGGCCTTCACCCAGGAGGAGCGGCGCCGCCTCGGGCTCGACGGCCTGCTGCCCCCGCGCGTCTCGACCCTCGACGAGCAGATCGAGCGCAGCTACGCCGGCTTCGTCAAGGAGCCGACGGATCTCGCGAAGTACACGTACCTGCGCGCGGTGCAGGAGCGCAACGAGACGCTCTACTACGCCATGCTCGAGCGGCACCTGCCCGAGATGCTCCCCATCATCTACACGCCGACAGTCGGCGACGCGGTTCGCCAGTACAGCAACATCTACCAGAGCGCGCGCGGCATCTCGGTCTCGACCATCAACATCGATCACGCCGAGGAGGTCCTGAACAACTGCCACTACGACGACATCCGCATGATCGTCGCCACCGATTCGTCGGCCATCCTCGGCATCGGCGATCAAGGCTTCGGCGGCGTCGCGATCAGCATCGGCAAGCTCGCGCTCTACACCGCGGGCGGCGGCGTGAGCCCGTACCGCTGCTTGCCGGTCGGCCTCGACGTCGGTACCGAGCGCGCCGACCTGCTCAACGAGCCGCGTTACCTCGGCGTGCGGCAGAAGCGG
>DATIQP010000893.1:0-5696 GCA_035470765.1 Polyangiaceae bacterium
AAGCGGCAGCTGCCGCTCGCGTGGGTGCTCAACCCGCACGGGTGGAAGTACGAGGTCGACGAGGGCGAGAAGAAGGTCCACCGAAAGGACCACGTCGATCGTTTCACCATCGTGGAGCTCACCGGCAAGGACGTCGTCATCGAGAACCGGCACTACCGCGAGACCAAGGACGGCTACTGGCTCAAGGACGTGGAGAGCACGCTGACGAAGCCCGGCCCTCCGCCGAAGGACCTCGCGCCTGGAGAGAAGTGGATCGACGTCAACCTGTCGACGCAGTCGCTGGTGGCGTTCGAGGGCGACAAGCCCGTCTACGCGACGCTCGTGTCGAGCGGGCGCCACAACGACAAGGATCCGACCAAGGATCACCGCACCAAGCCCGGTGAGTTCCGCATCCGCGAGAAGCACATCGCCGCGACGATGGACGACGACAGCGCGAGCGACGGGCCGTACTCGATCCAGGACGTGCCGTGGATCATGTATTTTCACGGCTCGATCGCGCTGCACGGGGCCTTCTGGCACTCGAGCTTCGGCCACGAGCGCAGCCACGGCTGCGTCAACCTCGAGCCCTACGACGCGAAGAACCTGTTCAACTGGGCGGGGCCGCGCCTGCCAGAGGGCTGGCACGGCGTGCACGCGACCGACGCGAACCCCGGGACGCGCGTCATCGTGCACGAGTAGGGCGCGGCGTCAGTCGGTCGTTGCGTCGGAGGAGCCTGCGTCGCCCGCGCCTGCGTCGTTCGGCGCGTCCATGCACACTCCACTCGGGTCGCCGGTGTGCTTGCAGTGCGTCACGAGATCCGCGAACTGGCCGCTCTGAGAGCGCTCGAGATGGTAGGTGCGGCACTGGAGCGTGTTGCCGGTCGCGCTCGTCAGCGGCCCGGAGAAGTCCTGCCGCCACGTCGCGCAGGCGGTCATGCACTGCGAGAGGCTCTGATAGACCGCGTTGCTGCCCGTGCACAGCGCGAGGTCGAGGTTGCAGAAGGTCTCGCACTGGCACTGCTGGCCGCTGCTGCAACACGCGGCCGCCACACCGCCCGACACGCAAGCGGTGTACTGCGCGGCGCTCCCGTCGGCCACGTCCTTGGCGTTGCTCAGGTTGAGCTCCCGGCACGCCACGGTGTCCGCGTTTCCCACGCCGGGCGTGCCCGCGTCCATCACGGCGCACATGTGCTCGCACGTCGGCTCGTCGATATATTGCTGCGTGTCGCCGGCGCACGTCTTCATCATGTCCGTGCAGTAGTTCGCACACGTCGGGTTTCCCGTGTCGTTGCTCACGCAGCTCGCGAGGTGGAGCGCGAGCCCACCCAGCGGAACGATCGCGAGGACCCCCACCCATCGAAGCAAGCCGAAGCCATCCCAAGTTCGCATCGGGGCATCGTAGCGGTAACCGCGCCGCTTGCGCGAAGAACCGGCGGCGTCAGCGGGTGAGCGTGAACGTCTTCTCGGGGTTGGTCTGGGCGGACGTCGGGACGTGGGCGCCCGGAGCGTCGACGAACTTCACGTCCGAGTCGGCAGCGGGCGCGGCGACCGGCGGCGCGGGCGTGGGCGTGGGCGGCGCCGAGGACGGATCGTCGTCGTCGGAGCCAGGCAAAGGCGGCAGCTTGGAGACGTCGAAATCGGGAGGCACCGCGTAGATCTCGGTCGTCGGCGGGTAGACGTCGATGTTGGTCTCCACCTTGCGGCGGCCGTCCTCGAACGTGACGGCGCGCGTGCGCTTGATGCGGTAGCCGCGGATGCCGTGCTGCTTGACGAGCACGCGATCGCCCGACAGCCTCGGGTCCTCTTCGACCTTGCGCGGGTACGGCTTGGTATCGAGCAGCTCGCGCCCGAAGGTGACCTTCACCGGCCGGCCGGCGCCGAGCAGCTGCACGGTCAGTTTGTTGCCGTCCGTCTTGGCGTGGACGACGACCGGAAACGGGTGCGGGTTTCGCAGCTTGAGATCGACGATGGGGTAGACAACCGTCGAGTCGAGCCCCATCGGGATGTAGGCGCTCGGTCGCGAGTGAGGGAGGCGCTCGAGCACGTCGAGCCCGCCGAAGAACGCCGCGGCGTGGAGCGTCGAGGCGACCTGGCAGGTGCCGCCGCCGACGCCCTCCACCATCTCGCCCTTGTAGATCTCCCAGCTCTTTTGGAAACCGTTCTCCTCGGAGCGATCGCCCACGAGGGAGTTGAAGCTCACGATCTCCTCCGGCATGAGCACGACGCCGTTCAGCTTGCCCGCGCCGACGTCGATGTTCTGGCCGCGGCGCTTCTGGTCGCCGGAGCGAGAGAAATACGTCTCGTACTGCGCGAGGACCTCGTGCACGTCGAGCGAGCGAACGAAATCGCTCGTCACGCGAGGCTCCACGACGGCGTACGGCACCACGACCGAGTCGACGCTCGCGTCCGCGGCGGCCCTGGCGACCGCGCCGATCGCTCCGTACGCGTCGAGGTAGCGCCCGGGCTTCTCGGGTACGACGCTCCGCTCGTCCAGATCGAAGCGGGCCGACGCGGGGGGGACGTCGAGGTTCTCCTTGTATCGCACGAGCAGCGCGACGAGCGGCGCCGCGCGCACCTCGGGAGAGAGGGGCACGTCGATCTCGCCGCGCCGGGCCCGCCGGGCGTCCGCGATGCGGGTGAGCCAGTCGCCGTCGTGGCCGAAGCGACGCGCACGCGCCGCCACCGCCTCCGGGTCGATCTCCACGCCGAGGTCGCGCAGGGAGCGCTCGCCGAGATCGTCGCCCGCGGCGCTGCGCAGGTGCACCTTGCGCGAGAGGACGGCCTCGGCGCGCGAGGCGATCGTCGCCGAGAGCGCCCCGTTCACGGGCTCGCCGTCCACCCGCAGCCCGGGCAGCACCTCGGCGTCGGGCAAGAGACGCGGCCGCTCGAAGGCGGCCCCGCCGAGGAAGGCGCCCGAGAGGACGGCCAGCACGGAAAGACGCGGCAGAAAGCCCATGATGGTCAACGTTTCACTCCGAGCTCTTGCCCAACGCTCGAGCGTGCGGCAGCGGTTCGTCGTATAACGCCCTGACGAGTATGAGCCATTCCACGGCCCTCTGGCCAGCCCTACGCTCGGGTTACGACCGAAGGAGCGTCGGGCTGTTGGTCGCGGTGCTGGTCGTGGCGACCGCGTCCGGCGTCGTGTGGCGCGAGTACCTGTCGCTCACGTGGGATGATTTCGACCCGCTGCTCGTCTTCTGCTGGCTGTCGATGGTGGCGCTCGGAGCGTTTCGCTTCTCGCTCCGCAAAGACCTGCCCCTCGCGGCCGTCGCCTTCGCGGGCGGCGCGCTCATCGAGACCTGGGGCACGCGCTCCGGCCTCTGGACGTACTTCACCCACGAGAAGCCGCCGCTCTTCATCTTGCCCGCGTGGCCCGTCGCCGCGCTCGCCACCGAGCGGCTCGCGCGCGCGCTGGACCGATTCGCCCCCGTCCGCGACGCGCTCGCCTGGCGCGTCGCCTATGCCGGCGCGATGAGTGTATTCTGCATCTACTTGTGGATATGGTCCGCGCCCGGACGCGCGCACCCGACCACCGCGCTCGCCTACGCCCTCGTCGCCGTCACCTGCCTGTCGACCACCGCCCCGCGCCGCGACGTCCTGCTCTTCGCCGCCGGCTCGGTGCTGGGCCTGCTGCTCGAGTACTGGGGGACGACGCGCCTCTGCTGGACATACTGGGACGGCAAGACCCCGCCCGTGTGCGCGGTCCTCTCGCACGGCTTCGCGACGGTCGCGTTCGCGCGCGGCGTCTGGCTGGCGAAGAAGGCGGTGGCGCTCTTTCCTTCGGGCGCATCGCGAGGGCCCGAGGGCGCGGGCTGAACGCGGTCGGTCGCTGGCGCGACCGCGCGGGTCTACCTCGTCGATGCGTCGTGGCGACGCGCATGGCGCTTGCATCACCGTAAACCCATGGCGGGCGAGTTCGATGAGCTCGGGTTCCTCTCGAAGGCTGCTCTCGCTCTCGCGGAAATGGGCCCGGAGGACGACCTCTTCCGCTTCGTCGCCGAGCAACTCGCCCTGGTCGCCCCGGACAGCTTGATCATCACGGCCGCTTACGAGCCTCACGCCCGCTCGGTCGTCATCCGCGCGATGGTCGGGCCGGAGGACATGCAGAACGCCGCGCGCGCGGTCACGGGGGAGCCGGTCGGCAAGGTCTTCCCGATGGACGAGCAAGCGCGACAGCTCCTGGCCGACGGAGGGCTGTTGCGGCTCGAGGGAGGACTGCACCAGCTCACCTTCAGGACGTGGCCCGTCGAGCTAGCCCGAAACCTGGAGGCCGAGCTCGGCGTCAGGTCCGTCCATGGCCAGCCGTTCTTCCGCAAGGGCGACTATGTCGGAGCGGTCTCGATCGTCAGCCGGGCCCCGTCGCTCGAGCACGCGCGCGTCATCGAGGTCTTCGTTCGGCTGGCGGCGGTCGCGATCCAGAGGCAGCGCACCGAGGCGCAGCTTCGCGAGAGCGAGCGCCGCTTCCGGACGCTCGCCGAGAACTCGCAAGACGTGATCTTCCGCCTGCGGCTCCGGCCGACGGTGGCGTTCGAGTACGTGAGCCCCGCCACGCTTCATTTGTGCGGTCGCAACCCCGAGGAGCTCTACGATGACGCACGCCTCGGGGCTCCTTGCCTGTACCCCGAGGAGTGGGGGTCTGCGCCGCCGCTGCGCGAGCTTCCGAGCCCGCCGATCGTCGCGAGCTTCTGCGGCATAGACGGAGCGACGATCTGGACGGAGCAGAACTTCACGCCCGTCCGGGACGCGAGCGGAGACATCGTCGCCGTCGACGGAGTCGTCCGGGACATCACCAAGCACAAAGAGGTGGAGCAGACGCTCACCGAAGCCGATCGCCGCAAGACCGAGTTCCTCGCCATGCTCTCGCACGAGCTGCGCAACCCGCTCGGGGCGATCCGCAACGCCATCTACGTGCTCGGGCGGGCCGCGGGCGGTGGGGAGCAGGCGTCGCGCGCGCACGCCATGATCGAGCGTCAGATTTCCCAGCTGACGCGGCTCGTCGACGATCTGCTCGACGTGACGCGCATCACGCGCGGGAAGTTCCGGCTCCAGCACGAGCGGCTCGAGCTCAACGAGCTGGTGCGTGCGGCGGCCGAAGATCACCGCGCGATGTTCGCGAGCGCCAAGGTCGACTTCGAAATGCGCGCTGCGCCCGCCGACATCCTCCTCTACGCCGATCGGACGCGCGTTCGCCAGGTCATCGACAACCTGCTGCAGAACGCCGAACGGTTCACGCCGGCCGGCGGCCGCGCATCCATCTCGGTGAGCACGGACACGGAACGCAAACAGGCAGTCCTCTACGTCCACAACACGGGCCCGCCGATCTCTCCGGAGGTGCTCGCGCGCGTGTGGGAGCCGTTCGTCCAGGGCGATCGGACGCTCGAGCGCAGCAAGGGCGGCCTCGGCCTCGGGCTCGCGCTGGTCAAGGCCATCATCGAGATGCACGCCGGGACCGTAGCGGTCGAGAGCGACGAGGCGCACGGGACCACGTTCACGATGAGGCTTCCCCTCCAGCCGACGCTCCAGGCGACGGGCTCTCCCGAGCAGCCGAGCCAAGCTCCTCAGGCAGAGCACCGGCGCGTGCTCGTGATCGAGGACAACGTGGACGCGGCGGAGAGTCTCCGCGACGCGCTCGAGCTCGATCTGAACACCGTGGCGGTCGCGGGCACGGGTCGCGAAGGCATCGAGAAGGCGCGAGCCTTCAAGCCGGACGTCGTCCT
>DATIQP010000894.1:0-4387 GCA_035470765.1 Polyangiaceae bacterium
AAGGATGCGCGAGCCGGCGAGGTACAAGAACGCGCAGTAGGGGATGAAGACGCCGAACGCGGCGCCGACGCCGTCCCGCATCGGGCTCGGCTCGAGCGACATGACCCACGCCGCACCGACGCCGAGCGCCGCCGCCCTCAGTCCGGCGTACGCCGCGTCGCGTGGCGCGAAGGCGACCTTCGCATCGGCCGTCGCGACGGCGTCCGAGTCCTGCTTGGTGCCGGAGAACAACAACGAGAGAAGCGTAGCCACCGCGAGTCGGACGCTGCGTGATCGTGATCAATGCGGCGTTACTGCTCGGTAACGCATCACCCACCCGGAGCGATCCCGAGCGGTAACGCTCCAGCGCCCTCGTCGGTCACTCGGCGCGGGTTCCAGGCCTCGAGTCGACCGAGCGGGTGCGTGGCACGCCAAGTGCGTAGGGGGCCCTCCATGCGACCAAACCGTGGCTTCCAACTTCTGTTCGCAGCGCTTGTCGGCGTAGCGACGTATTTCCTCCTGCTGCCCGAAGCCGGTGCCGTACCGAGCTTCTCGCGCAAGTACCAGACGAGCTGTCAGACCTGTCACACCGTCTATCCGGCGCTGAATCCGTTTGGCGAAGCGTTCCGGCGCGACGGCTACAGGTTCCCGAGCAAGGACGGGAGTCTGGACAGCGACTACGAGAAAGCCGCTGCGGTCGAGCTCGGGCAAGAGCAATACAAGAAGCTGTTCCCGGCCGCGGTGTGGCCCGACAAGATCCTCCAGGCGATGCCGCTGTCGATGTGGTTGAACGGCAGCGTCGCGGTGAACATCCCCGGCTCCGAGGCGCAGGCCGCCGCCGGCAACACGTTCACGTGGGGCGGTATCGAGGGAGAGATGCACTTCTTCGGCGCCGGCGCCTTCAACGACAACCTCACGTACATGTCGCAGCTCACGATCGACACCGAGGGAGGCGTCGACATCGAGACCGCCTACCTGCTCTGGAACGACATCGTCGGTCCAGCGCACCTCTTCAACCTCTGGGTGGGGCGACTCTTCGCGCCGCAGCTCACGAGCTACGGGCTGCACAGCTCCTACCTGGGCGACACCTTGATGCCGGGCGTCTCGGCCGGCGCGCTCTACAACCCGGCCGCGACCTTCGTGCTCGGCCAGGGCCACAACGACGGCATCGAGCTCAACGGAATCGCCGGCCACCGCTTCAACTACTCGCTCGGCTGGCTCGCGTCGTCGAACTCCTCGGGGCTCTCGATGCCGAACGCCGAGGACGTCTACGCGCACGTCGGCTTCAAGATCGGGGGCATGTCGCTCGACGGCGAGGGCGCCGGCGCGTCCCCGAAGAACGCGGAGAAGCCTTGGGAAGAGACGTCGATCGGCCTCGACGTCTTCGGCTACCACGGCATCACGCGCCTCGACAACGGGACCGGCGCGACCCCCACCCAGCAGGACGATCGATTCGACGCGCTCGGAGGGATGATCCACGCGCAGGTTGCAGGGCTCGTCGCGGTGGCCGGTCTCCAGGTCGAGCACCACAATCGGCCCTACGCCGGCTCTCCGGCGACGCCGAACCCGACCGGCGGCGTCTTCAACGGCGTGCCGAACCTCGCGAGCGCGACCGCCATCGTGCAGTACGACGAGCTCGAGTACATCATCTGGCCCTGGTTCGTCCCCGGGGTGCGCGCGGAGTACACGCACGCGGACGTCGACGGCGGCCCCTCCGCCCAGCTGTTCCGGATCATCCCCGGCATCGCGCTGCTCCCGCGGCCGAACATCCGCGTGATCCTGAGCGGTGACATCGAATGGGCGAGGAACCTCCCGCCGGCAGGCGGCTGGGATGGCGCGGGCGGGATGGTCGCTCCGACCACCGCCGGACAAGGCCTGCTTCAAGCGGAACAGATCACGGCGACCGTGGGCGTCGGTTTCTAGAGGAGATGATCATGAAGCGAGTCCTCACTTACGTCGTCCCCGCGGCAGCCGCGGTCATCGTCGTCACCATCGCCGCCCTCGAGGGCGCGTGCAACAACGTCGGCACCTGCCCGACCACCGACATCACCGCCGGCGACAAGTGCAGCGGCGACAACCTGCAGTGTCCCTACACGCTCCAGACGCCCAGCCCGGCGTGCGACGGGACGATGGTCGAGGGCGGCATCGCGACGAGCTGCATCTGCACCGACGAGACGTGGGTCTGCCCCGACCCGATCTCGTGTGACACCGGCGACGGCGGCGGAGACGAGACCGCCACGGACGACGGCGCCGCAGACGCGGGCGACGACGGCGCGGGCGACACAGGCGCCGATGCGACGATCGACTGAGTGAACGCACCTGCCATCGCAAGGAGACCCATCATGGCTTTCAGCATCCACACCACCGCTCGCGTTCTCGGCAAGGCCGTCGTTCCGCTCGCCGTCACGTTCCTGGCGCTCGCGCCGGCCGCGTCCACGCCGGCCCTCGCCGACAGCCCCGCCACGATCACGGGCAAGGTGACCGCAGCCCCCGCGAGGTACCTCGCCGAGACGGTGGTCTACCTCAAGAACGCTCCGGCCTCCCACTCGCCGAGCACCGTCACGATCGATCAGAAGGGGATGCAATTCATCCCGCACGTCTCCGCCATCACCGTCGGCGACACCGTCAACTTCGGCAACCACGACTCCGTCGCCCACAACGTATTCTCGCCCGACAACGAGGGCTTCAATCTCGGCACCTTCCCGCCGAACGAGACGCGCTCGTACACGTTCCGCAGGACGAACGCCGGTTACAGCCTGCTCTGCAGCCTCCACCCCGAGATGCTCGGCTACGTCTTCGTCGGCCCGAACCCGTACCACGCCGTCGTCGACGCCAGCGGCAACTTCACCATCCGGAACGTGCCGGCCGGCACCTACAGCATCGGGGTCTGGAACTCGAAGCTCAAGGCCGCCGATCAGAACGTCACCGTCGCTTCCGGCGCATCCGCGACCGTGAGCTTCTCGCTCACCCGCTGAAAGACCCATGCGCGCCCACCATCCGGCGTTGCTCCTGCTCGTCTCCGGCGCGCTCGCGGTCGGCCTCGTCGCCGACCTCGCCCACTCGCAGGCGCCGGAAGGCACGGCGTCTGCGGCAGCCTCCGCGATGGCGTCGTCGTCGACCTCGCCGGAGGCGGGACTGGGTCCGAGCGTCGCCGGCGAGGTGGCCTTCGATCACACCATCCACGCGGGCAAGTACGGCATCCCGTGCCTCGACTGTCACGCCTACGCGGACAAGAGCCCGGTGGCCGGGCTGCCTTCGGGGCGCAAGTGCATGGGCTGCCACAAGTTCGTCGCCAAGGATCGCCCGGCGATCCAGACGCTCGCCGCGCGCTTCGAAGCCGGCGAGTCGCTCCGCTGGCAGCGGGTCTTCTACCTGCCGGACACCATCTACTTCTCGCACCGCATGCACGTCCGCGCGGACGTCGCGTGCGCGGAATGTCACGGCGACGTCGCCGCCATGAAGACGGTCACCCAGGAGCAGCCGTTCACGATGGGCCGCTGCCTGTCGTGCCACGAGAAGCGTCACGCGACGCGCGACTGTTTGGGTTGCCACAAGTGCACGCCGGGAGATCTCGACGATGACTACCTCGCGACGCGGATTCCTCGGAGGGGCGGCGGCCGCGCTCGGCGCCGGCGCCATCGCGGGCTGCGCGGATCGACTGCCTCGATACCTCGTGCCCGCGGCCGTCCCGGCCGACGACGCCACGCCCGGCATCGCACGCTTTTATCGGACCATCTGCCGTGGGTGCCAGAGCGCCTGCGGCGTGACGGCGCGCGTGCGCGACGGACGCGTGATCTCGCTGGAGGGAAACCCGGAGCACCCGCTGAGCCGCGGCGGTCTCTGCCCGCAGGGGCAGGCCGCGATCGAGGACCTGTACGCGCCGGAGCGGCTCGGGGCCCCGCGCGGGACGGCGGGCGAGATCTCCTGGGAAGCGGCCGAGCGAGCGCTCGCCGATGGGCTCCGCAAGGCCCGCGACGACAATAAGCTCATCTTGATCCTGTCCCGCCCCGAGCGCGGGACCACGGGCAACCTGATGCGCGCATGGCTGACGGCGCTGGGGCAGCAGTCGAGCCAGGTCGTGACGTTCGACCCGCTCGCGTCGCCGTGGCTCGCCGAAGGCGCGCGCCGCGTGTTCGGCGCCGATGCGAAGCCGGTCTACGACATGGCGAGCGCGAAGCTCCTCTTGTCCATCGGGGACGACTTCGTCGAGGAGGGCTCACCGGTCGAGCACGCTCGCGGGCTCGCCGATCAGAGGGCGGCGGGTGGACGCTTCGTGTACGTCGGTCCGCGGCTGTCGCTGACGGCCGCCGCCGCGGACGAGTGGCTCTCGGTGGTGCCCGGCACCGAGGACGTGCTCGTGCTCGGCCTCGCTCGCGCGGTCATGGACGCGGCCGCGCCGTCTTTGCCT
>DATIQP010000895.1:0-10740 GCA_035470765.1 Polyangiaceae bacterium
CGAGCCGGTCTTCACCAGGGTGAGCTTGGCCGTCTTGATGTCGAGCTTGTAGACGCCGCCGAAGGTCGTCGCGAAGCCGTTCGAGTTGGCGTCGATGGCGATGTCGATGACGCTGGAATCGCCGCCCGAGAAGTTGCCGACCGTGGTCATGGTCTTGGCGACGGGGTCGACCTTGTACAGCGTGCTCGGGCTGTGACAGTAGACGTAGTCGATGGGGGGCGGCGGCGCGACGTCGGGGGTGCCGCTGCCATCGGTGCTGGAGTCGCCGAAGTTGATGCCGGAGTCGCCCGCGGGGTTGCCGCCGTCGCCGTTGTTGTTGCCGGTGTCCTGGCCGGCGTCGCCGCCGAATCCGTTGCCGGTGCCTCCGCACGCACCCATGACGAGAAATGCAGACACCGGCAGAGCGAGGAGAAGAAAGCGAGGTAGACGCATCACGGCCTCCCGTCGTCAGGCTAGCAGAAGTCCTCAGTCGGCGCCGGGGTGCACCGCCGTCGGCAGAGGAATCCCCCGCGTCTCGGGCAGCGTCCAGACCCAGCTCGCCGTGGCGAGCGCGAGGACGAGCGGCACCGAGAGGCCCCCGGCGAGGTCCCATCGCGAGACCGCCCACGCGACGAGCAGCGGCGCGCCGAGCTGCGCGGTGCGCGCCATGTTGTACGTCGTCCCCATCGCGAGGCCGCGCACCTCGGTGGGAAAGAGCTCCGCGAGCAGCGCGCCGAAGCCGGCCGTGCAGCCCGAGCCGAAGCCGAGCAGCAGCATCGCGGCCCAGAACAGCGGCGGGTGATCGGAGAGCGAGCGCCACGCGAAGGCGAGCGGCGCGATGGCCATCGCCGTGAGCAGCGAGAAGAGCGAGAACGCGGGTCGCCGGCCAAGCCGATCGGAGATCTGCCCGAAGGCGAGCATCCCCGAGAGCTGGCCGAGCTGCGCGGTGAGCATCCAGGTCATGCTCTTGGCGACGCCCTGGTGCATCTCCTTGACGAGGAACGACGGCAGCCAGGTGTAGCAAGTCCAGTAGGTGCCGAGCTTGAAGACGCCCAGCAGCCACGCGCGCGCGAGGCGGGAGCCGAGCTTGCCGAGCGGTACGTCGCGCAGGCGCACGCGTGTCGCGGGGGCCTCGTCGGGCAGGTGCATGGACCGGCGCGCGAACACCGCGAGCAGCGCCGTCGCGCTCGAGCCGATCATGACGGCGCGCCAGCCGACGTGCGGCGCAACCAGGTAGCCGGCGATCGCGGCCAGCGCCACGCCCACCGGCTCGCCCGACTGCAAGAGCGCCGAACCGCGCCCGCGCAGCGACTTGTCGACCGCCTCGGCGACCATCGCGTGGCCGATGGCCCACTCTCCGCCGACGCCGAGGCCGACGATGGTCCGGCCCAGGAGGAAGACCGCGAGGTTCGGCGCGAGCCCGGCGACGAGCGAGCCCAGCGAGTACAGGAAGATCGTGGTCGCGAGCATCGTGCGCCGCCCGAAGCGATCGGCCAGCGCCCCGGCGATGATCCCTCCGATCCCCGAGGCGCCGAGCGCCACGCCGAGCACCCAGGCCTCGCCCTGCGCGGTGAGGTGAAGGCTGCGGCCCACGCCGTCCTTGAGGAATCCGAGCAAGACC
The DNA here is from genome assembly GCA_035470765.1 of Polyangiaceae bacterium. Taxonomy (GTDB): domain Bacteria; phylum Myxococcota_A; class Polyangia; order Polyangiales; family Polyangiaceae; genus DASXHD01. The sequence continues at coordinate 1,601 of DATIQP010000895.1, forward strand.
AGATCGTAGAAGTCGAACGCCCAGCCGAAGAACGCGAACAGGAAGAGCTTCAGCGGAAAGCGGGGCCGATCTCCGGCGACGCTCGTCACGGCTGTTCGAGGTCCACCGTGCGGACGCCGCGGCGTTGCTTCTCGACGAGCGAGGCGGCCCGCATGCGCTCGTAGAGACCCATCACGTTGGTGCGAACGCCCTCGATGCGGATGTCGGGAGTGCTCTTGTCCGTCGAGTCGAGCGTGATGGTCCCCGTGCCCATGATGCGCTGGCCGAACGAGCGGGTGACGATGAAATCGACGATGCGATAGAGGTCGATTTGCTCCACGCGCTTGCTGAGCACGCCGTACTCGATGACGACGCGCTGCGAGGTGATCCGGTATTTTCGCCCGAGGCTGCGAAACCAGAAATAGATCGCAGCGAGGCCGAGCGTGAGGATCGTGAGCAAGAGCGCGCCCACCGAGCCGATCGCGGCCGGGCGGCCCTCGAAGAATACCTCCTCCTGACCGGGCCCGAGCACGCCCGCGGCAGCCTGCGCGGAGGGCGCCTGCGCGGACAGGTGCTCCAGCGATTTGCCGCACGAGGGGCAGAACTTCGGATGTTCTTCCTTGGGGGTCGCGCCGCAGAACGGACAGATCATGTGGTGACGGTACCATGGCACGTGCCATGCAGTCTGACGCCTCGCGGAGCGAGGCCGTCATGCGAGAGGTGGTGATCACTGTCGTGCTCGCAGTCGTGGCGGCGACGGTCGCCGTCGGCGTCGATTCGCCGAACCAGAGCCCCATCGCCGACGGCGGAAAGGCTGACTGCGTACAGGTCCGCGCCGAAGTCCGGGTGGGATCGATCGGATACGACCACGTCGTGCACCTTCGAAACGTCTGCGAGCATACTTGGCTGTGCACAGTGAAGACCGACGTGAGCCCCGAGTCGACCCAAGTCGCGGTCCCCCCTCGACTCGAGGTCGAGGTCGTGACGTCTCGAGGCTCGCCGTCGCGCACCTTCGTCCCGTCGGTCGCTTGCCACCCCAAATGAAGGTGCGCTCCGTGCTTCACGCAACGCTTGCCGGTCGCGCGCGCAACGCGAGGTCGGTGCGCGGGCTGCTCCGCGCATTTTTCGTCTGCGGGCTCCTGCTCGCGACGTGGGTCACCCAGGCCCGCGCGGGCGCCGCCAGGTACGTGCACGTCCGCGTCACGGGCGTCATCAATCCGATCAAGGTCCGCTACGTCGAGGACGCGCTGGAGCGCGCCCGCCGTGAGCACGCCGATTTCTTGCTCGTATCCATCGACACGCCCGGGGGGCTCGTCTCGTCGATGGAGAAGATCGTCGGCGACCTCACCAACTCGCCCATCCCCGTCGTCGGCTTCGTCGAGCCGACGAGCGCGCAGGCAACCAGCGCGGGGGCGTTCATCCTGCTCGCCGCCGACGTGGCCGCCATGGCGCCGCACACGGTCGTCGGCGCCGCGCACCCCGTCGGAAGCGAGGGCAAGGACCTCGGCGGCGTGATGAACGAGAAGGCCACCAACAGCCTGGTCTCGCTCGCCAGGTCCCTCACCCAGCGCCGCGGGCGGCCCGAGAGCTTCGGCGAGTCCATCGTGCGCCAGTCGACGAGCTACACGGCCGAGGAGGCCAAGGGCCTCGGTGCGATCGAGATCGTCGCGCCGGACGCGGCCGATCTCATGGAGCAGCTCGACGGCCGGACGCTCGAGATCGACCGCCGCACGGTCACGCTCCGCACGCGGGGCGCCACGGCGATCGAGATGCCGATGACGCTGCCGGAGCGACTGCTCGACCACCTCGCCGATCCGACAATCGCCTCGTTGCTCATGACGTTGGGCGTGCTCGGGATCCTCTACGAGCTGTCGGCGCCGGGCATCGGCGTGGGCGGGATCGTCGGCGTGATCGCGCTGCTCACGGGGCTGGCGGCCATGAGCATCCTGCCGCTCGAGCTCGGCGGCATCCTGCTGCTCGTCGTGGGGCTGGTGGCGATCGGGATCGAGATCAAGCTCCAGACGCACGGGGCGCTCGCGATCGGCGGCGTGATCGCGCTCGTGCTCGGCGGGCTGATGCTCGTCGACAAGGAGCGCTACTTCGGGGCGGCGCAAGCGGTGGACTGGCGCGTCTTCGCTCCTTTCGTGGCCGCAACCACGGGCGCGGTCGTGCTGCTCGCGACGAAGGCCGTGCGCTCGCAGCGCGCGCGGCAGCGGACCGGCGTCGAGTCGCTCGTCGGCCGCCGCGGGCGAGCCCGGTCGCGCTTCGAGCCGGCCGAAACCGGGCGCTTCGAGGGCACGGTCTTCGTCGACGGGGCGCGATGGCAGGGCGTCGCCCGCGAGCCCATCGCGGAGGGCGAGGACATCGAGGTGGTCGGCGTGGTATCGGCCCCGATGCGCCTCGAGGTCGAGCGCGCCGAGAAAGGGAGCGGGTGATGGACACGAATCTATCGGTCGGGATCGGGTTCGCAATCTTGGCGGCGATGGCGTTCCTCGTGGTCGCGCGAGCGATCCGGATCGTGAAGGAGTACGAGCGCGGCGTGGTCTTCCGGCTCGGCCGCGTGGATCCGGCCAACGTCAAGGGGCCCGGGCTGCGGCTGCTCGTGCCCTTCATCGACCGCATGCTCAAGGTCGATCTGCGCACGGTCACGCTCGACATCCCCCCGCAGGAGGTCATCACGAAGGACAACGTGACGATCAAGGTCAACGCGGTCGCCTACTTCAACGTGATGAACCCCGTCGACGCCATCATCAAGATCGCCAACTACTACGTCGCGACGTCGCTCTACGCGCAGACCACGCTGCGCAACATCCTCGGCCAGCACGAGCTCGACGAGATCCTCGCCGAGCGCGAGAAGATCGGCCAGGCGCTGCAGCGGATCATCGACGAGGCGACCGACGCGTGGGGTATCAAGGTCAGCGCCGTCGAGATCAAGGACATCGAGCTGCCCGACGTGATGCGGCGTGCGATGGCCAGGCAGGCCGAGGCCGAGCGCGAGCGGCGAGCGAAGGTCATCGCCGCCGAGGGCGAGTTCCAGGCATCCCAGAAGCTCATGGAGGCCGCGCAGGTGCTCGAGCAGAGCGCGTCCGCGTTGCAGCTCCGCTACCTTCAGACGCTGGTCGAGATTGGCGTCGAGAACTCGACGACGGTCGTCTTCCCGCTCCCGCTCGATCTGCTCGCGCCGTTCAAGGAGCTGTTGGAGCGGAAGGGGCCGCGATGAGCACTGCTGCACGCTCGAGCCGAGGGCGAGAGTTCGGAGTGAAACGATGATCACCTTCTTTGGGACCGGCCTCCTGGGCTCGGGGTTCGTGCGGGCGCTGCGGCGCCGCGGCGAAGAGGTCCAGGTCTGGAACAGGACGCCGGCCAAGGCGCGAGCGCTCGAGGCGGACGGCGCGCGCGCGTTCGACGACGCGGCCGAGGCCGCGCGAGGGGCGGCGCGAATCCACCTGTCGCTCTCCGACGACGCCGCGGTCGACGAGGTCCTCGAGCGCGCGCGCCCTGGCTTCTCTCCCGGCGTGATCCTCGTCGATCACACGACGACCTCGCCGACCGGCACGCGCGAACGCGCGCGGCGCTGGGCGGACAGCGGCATCGAGTTCATCCACGCCCCGGTCTTCATGGGCCCGCAAAACGCGCTCGAGAGCACCGGCATCATGCTCGCCTCCGGACTGCGCGCGCGCTTGGACGCGCTCGCGCCCGAGCTCGGCAAGATGACCGGCAAGCTGCTCTACATGGGCCCCGAGCCCGAGCGCGCGGCATCGTTCAAGCTGCTCGGCAACATGTTCCTCATGTTCATGACGAGCGGCCTCGCGGAGGTGCTCGGCTTCGCCAAGGCGGTCGGCATCGCGCCGGCCGATGCGGCAGCGCTCTTCGACTCGTTCAACCCGGGCGCGTCGCTGCCCGCCCGCCTGAAGCGAATGCTCGCCGCCGACTTCGTGCACCCTTCGTGGGAGCTGACGATGGCGCGCAAGGACGCACGGCTGATGATCGACGAGGCCGAGCTCCGCGGCGCGCCGCTCGCCGTCTTGCCCTCGATCGCGGACGAGATGGACCGCTTCATCGCGCGAGGCCACGGCCACGACGACTGGACCGTGCTCGCGAAGGACGCGCTCGACTGAGGCAACCAGCGTGGCGCGAGACCATCAACTCGAGTGGTCTGCCGAGTAGCCGCGCTCAGCGCCCGAGCGACTCGGCGCGGTTGACGATCCGCGGCGTGAGGAAGATGACCAGCTCGTTGCGCTCGTCGCTCGCGCGCCGTCGCTGGAAGAGCACGCCGAGGATGGGGATGTCGCCGAAGAAGGGCACCTGGTCGAGGTTGCGGCCGGTGTTTCGCGTGTAGATTCCACCGATCACCGCGGTGTGGCCGTCCATGACGAGCAGGTCCGTCTCGGCCTCGCGCTTGAGGATGGTCGGGTCGCCGCGCGCCGAGGTCTGCGTGAAGTCGGGCTCGTCGCGGTTGATCTTGACGTGCATCGAGACGGAGCCGTCGGCCGTCACGTGGGGGCGGACGAGCAGCTGCAGCTTGGCTTCCTGGAACGTCGTCTGGACGCCCTGCGCGCTGACCTGCGAGAACGGGATGAGCGTGCCCTGCGCGATGCGCGCCTCGCGGTTGTCGAGCGTGAGCACGCGAGGGCTCGAGACGATGCGCACCATGCCGCTCGACTCCGCGGCGGAGAGGCGCACGTTGATGTTGATGTTGTTGTCGACCGAGCCGAGCGAGAAGCCGAGCGCGCCGCCTTGTCCGGTGCCGACCGCGGCCGGGAGGTTCACCGCGAAGTTCGGGTTCGCGATCTGGCGCTGGAACGGGGACAGACCCGCGGTCGGCGTGCTCTGGTCGTAGTTACCGCCGGAGAGGCCGACGCGCGAAGGGAACGCGATGCCGGTCGGGTTGCCGGTGGCCTCGCTGAAGGTCGCGTCGCCGCCCCACTGGATGCCGACGTCGCGCAGATACTTGCTCGTCGCCTCCACGATGCGCGCCTCGACGAGCACCTGCGGCGTCTGCGTGTCGAGCGCGCGCACGAGCTCCTCGACGTGGTTCAGGTTGCCGGCGACGTCGCGCGCGATGAGCACGTTGGTACGCGGGTCGACCGCGATGGAACCGCGCGGCGAGAGCATGTCCTTGGCGCGCGCCTGGAGCTCCTCGGCGCTGGCGTAACTGACGGGGATGAGGCGCGTCTCGAGCGGCGCGAGGTCTAGCTCCTGCTTGTGCCGGGCGAGCTCGAGCTCGCGCTCCTTCTGGAGCACGGCCATCGGCGCGACGCGGATCAGGTTGCCCTGCCGCACCATCCCGAGGCTCTTTGCCTGCAGCACCACGTCGAGCGCCTGATCCCACGGGACGTTGCGCATGCGGATGGTGATGTTGCCGGACACGTCGTCGGCGGTGACGATGTTGACGCGCCCGATGTCCGCGAGGAAGCGCAGGATGTTGTGGATGTCGGCGTCCTTCAGGTCGAGGTCGATGCGGCGGCCCGTGTAGCGGCCTGCCTGCTCGGCCATCGCGGACGAGAACCCCGCCTCGCCGCCGCCGGTCTTCTGCTCCTCGACGCCGTCACCGTTGCTCTCGTGGATGGACGAGAGCACGCGGAGCAGCCCCTTCGGCTCCTCCTCGCGAGCGACCGTGCGCACGTGCGAGACGCCTCCTCCCACGGGGGAGGCGACGGGCGCGGCGCGCGGCGCGTCGAAGGACCAGACGAGCTTGTCGCCCTCGACCGTGACGTCGCCCTGGTCGGCGCCGGACCGATCGATCTCGACGATCGCGGCGCCGCTCTGCGCGTCGACGAAGGTGCTCACCGTCCGGACGAGCCCGTGGTAGGCGGTGACGTCGAGCGTGCGGAGCAAGGCATCGGGGACCTTGGTCCCGCGCAGCTCGAGGCGCACGCGACCCGACGCCGTCGTGGTCAATGCGTACGATGGCATCGGCGAGACCTCGATCACCACGCGGTCCTGGCCGCGCGCCTGCGTCGTCTCGGCCGTCCGCTCGAAGCGCACTTCGCTCAGCGCGGCGCTCGGGCCCGTTTTCGCGGCGCCCTTTTCCTGGGCCTCCGCCGGACTGGGGCCGAGCGTGCTGGCACCGCTCGCACCCGGCGCTGCCGAGTAGAGCGTGATGCGCAGCGTCGTCCCGTCGGGGCGGACGCGGTATGTCGCGTCCTTGGCGAAGTTGATCGTCACGCGCGTCATCGAGCCCTGCTCGGTGGAGAACGCGCGCGTCAGGATCCCGGCCGACAGGCCCGTCACCCCCGTGATCGCCTCGGGCGCCCCCACGACGTCCGCTCCCTGGAGGTCGATCACCAGGCGCCGGCCCGACGCCTCGGTTCGCGCCAAGAAGACCGGCGCGGCGGTGCCGACGACGTCGATCTCCGTACCGGCGCTGGCGTCCCCGGCGTGCACGCGCACGTCGCGTACGTGGTTGACTGGCCCGGTCATCGCGACGCCACTCGCCGAGGCTTCCGCCCGGGCGCTGGATGCCATCGCCACGATCGCGAACGAGAGCCAGAGCGATCTCGCTCCCCTGCTAACCATCATCTCGACTCCTAGGCATAGAGCCAGGGTCGAACGTTAGAGGGGGACGATCAAAACGGGCTAGTTTGTGGTGAAGAAAAGACGAGACCTTCGTCCCTTCAATTGGTCCCCGTCGGGGTCTGGTCCTTGTCGGACTCAGGATGCAGCGGGATCACGCGCGTGGCGGGGGGCAAATTCGGCTGGGCCGGGTCTTCACGCGAGAGGACGATGTCCCCGTCGCGGACCCGCTCCACACGCCAGTTCAGCTGGTAGTCGGCGCCGTTCGCGCCACCGACGTGGACTACTTCGGGCCTGCCGATGTAGTCGCCCTTCTTGACCACCCAACCCTTGGTCGTGGGGTCCACGAGCATCGCGCGCGGATAATCCCCGCCGGTGGCGATGGCCACGAGCTTCAGCTCGTCGATGGAGTACTGACCGAGCACCACCGGCACCTCGGGCCCGCGCCCCTTCTTGCCCTTGTCCTCCACGAACGTCCCCGCGAAGGACCGGAAGGGATCGCGCGCGCGATCGCTCTCGGTGAACTCGTTCTCCGCGTAGTCGCCGTGCTTGGGCATGGGCAGAGGCACGTCGCCGGCATCCTTCGCCGCGACCTGCGCGGCCCGCTGCGACGCGCTCGGCGGCGGCGCGGTGGTCGTGGGCGCGCTGGTGCACGCGGCCAGCGCGGCGGCGCCCGCGATCGAGAGCACGGTGCGGCGCATCACTTCTTCCCCCCCGGCGGGGCCGGCGGCGCTTGCGGCGGCTGGCCGGCGCTGGCCGGCGGCGCGGGCGGTTTGGCCTTCACGGAGTGGAACGTGGTCGCGAGACACTTCGCCTTGACCTTCACCTCGTCCCCATCGAGCTTCGGATCGGACATCTCGATGTTCTCGATGTTGATGATCCGTTCGACCCGACCCGCCTCGTAGGCGAACTTGGCGATCTGGTGGAAGCGGCCATTGAGCTCGAGCCGCATCGGAAACTTCGCGTAGAAGGCCTGCGCCTGCTCGTCCATCGGCTGCCACGCCTTCAGGTCGACGCCGCTCACGTTCGCCACCTGCTGCAGCGCCGACAGGAACGCCGGCGCCTCGGTCTGCTCGGGGAGGGCCTTGTTGAGGGTGGCCTGCCGCTGCTGGTGCGTCGCTAGCTCGTCTTTGTCCTGGAGGTACGACGTCTGGTTCTGCTGCTGGGTCGCGAGCTCGCTGCGCAGGCGCGACTGGGCGTTCTGCGCCGTGTTGATCTTCGCCGAGACGTCGCTGTAGAAGACGACCCAGTACAAGAGGCCCACCAGGAAGGCGAGTAGAACACCGACGCCCACCTTGGCCGGGGTCGAAAGCTTCGCGAGCGAGCTCTGCGGCGCCTGGGCCACGTCAGTACCTCACCTTCGCGCTCACGGCGAATTGCTTCAACTGGATCTTCGTGTCCTTGTCGGACGTTTCCGTCGCCGGCAACGGCTTGACGTCGGAGAAGTAGTCGCTCACCTGCATGCGCCGCATGAACTCGGCGATGTCCTCGCCGTCGCGCGCGAGGCCTTCGAGCTTCACGTTGCGATCGAGCTCGGTGTAGCGCGTCAGCCAGAGACGCCGCGTGTCCCAGTTGGGGTTGGGCACCGCCGTCGGGTTGTCGCGTTTGAGCTGCTCCATCCTGTCGCGGTCGGCCGTCGGCCCGCGCCCGGGCGTGAGGATGTGGGAGACCTCCAGCAGCACTTCCGTCGGCCCGGTCCGCGCCGCCTGCAGCTTCTGGATGGCGTCCTCGCGGTCCTTGAGCTCCGCGAGCTGGGCCTTCACCTGCGGGTGGTCGGCCGTGTCCTTCTTGATCTTGTCGATGCTCGCCTGGATGCCGGCGTTGTCGCCCGTCATGCGCGCGAGGTCGTTGCGCAGCGCGCTGTGCCAGAAGAACAGGCCGATGATCTCGAAGACCACCAGCCCCATCACGGCGAGGAGCCAGCTCTGCCCGCCTTCGGCCCCGGCGCGGCGGCCCGTCTCCTTGCGCTGGGCCAGGAGGTTGACGCGGATGCGCCGCGTGTCGACCTCGCGCCGCTCGCGATCCGTTCGGAGGGCGAGGCCGACCGCCACGCCGAGCTGCGCGGCGCGCGAACGCATGTCGGCCTCGTTGACCGTGGCCGGGTCGACGGCGAGGCTCGCCAGCGGGTCGAGGACCATCACCGGCACGCGAGCGCGCTTCTCGATCGCGCTGATGAGGGGCGCGAGGTACGCGCTGCCGCCGCACACGTAGATGCGGTGAATCTCCGCCTCGCCGCTGGTCGCCAGGTAGAAGTCGAGCGAGCGCTGGATCTCGCCGGCGAGCGCGTCGCACGCCTGCGCGATGATGCCGTGCACCTGGTTCGGCACGGCGCCTCCGGCGGACGCCGCGATCTTCATCTGCTCCGCCTGCTCGAACGGCACGCCGAGCTGGCGCTGGATCTCCTCGGTGACCGTGTTGCCCGCGTTGGTCACCTCGCGCGTGAACGCCGACACGCCGCGCGAGACGATGTTGAGCGACGAGACGGCGGCGCCCACGTTGAGCAGCGCGATGGTCTGGTCGTCGGGTAGGCCGTGGACGAACTCGAACGAGTTCTGGACGGAGAACGCGTTGATGTCGACGACGACCGGCTTGATCCGCGCCTCGCGCACGACGCTCGCGTAGTCCGTGATCTCGTCGCGCTTGGC
>DATIQP010000896.1:0-5045 GCA_035470765.1 Polyangiaceae bacterium
GGTCTTCCGCAAGATCAAGTTGGACCAGCGGCCGGGCGACGCGGACCGTTCGGCGATCCTGCGCTGCTCGTGGTCGAAGGGCCAGCCCGTCGGCGCGTCCACCGAGCGCGCCGTGGCCGCCTTGGTGGGCGCCGGAATCGGCGTCCGCTCGGTGACCGCGGAGCAGAGCACGCTCGAGGACGTCTTCGCCGAGCTCACGCGGGTGGGCGGCGCCGAGGCACCGGAGGCCGAGCCGTGAAGAGCTTCTGGCCCATCCTCAAGCGCGAGCTCTTCGCGTTCTGGGTCACGCCGCTCGCGTGGGTGCTCACGTGCGCGTTCTTGATCATCCAGGGCCTGCACTTCTCCGTGCTCGTGAAGAACTTCGCCGAGATGGCGTCGATCGAGAGCGATCAGACGCCCCTGCAGGCGTTCTTCGGCAACACGGTGCTGCTCTACCTCGTCTTGTTCCTGCTCGTGCCGCCGATGACGATGCGGCTCTTCGCCGAGGAGCGCCGCAGCGGGACGATCGAAGGCCTCATGACCGCGCCCGTCTCGGCGCCGGCGGTCGTCCTCGCGAAGTACACGGCGGCGCTGCTCACCTACGTGGCGATGTGGGCGCCGACGCTGCTCTACGTCGTCATCCTCCAGCGATCGGGCTCGGTGGACTGGCACGTCGTCGGCGCGAGCTACCTCGGCGTCCTCTTCGTCGGCGCGGGATACCTGGCGCTGGGATTGCTCATGAGCGCGCTCACCAAGAGCCAGTTCTTGGCGCTGATCCTGACGGCGCTCCTCTTGATGGTGCTCTTCATCTTCGGCATCGGCGAGTTCGTCACGCGCGATGGCACGGTTCTGCACGACGTGTGCGCGTACGTCTCGGTGTGGGCGCAGATGAACGACTTCGCGAGCGGCGTCGTCGACTCGCGGCGCCTGTTCTTCGACGGCACGCTCGTCGCGCTGCCGCTCTTCTTGTCCGTGCGGGTCGTCGAAGCGTGGAGGTGGAGCTGATGGCGCGGCTACGGCTCACGCGCGCTCCGCGCGCCACCGAGGCCTTCTCGCTCGCCGGCATCGCGGCGGCGGCGATCGTGGCCGTCCTCGTCAACGTGCTGGCGGCGCGCCACTACACGCGCTGGGACTGGACGAGCGGCAAGCTGTACACGCTCACGCAGCCCACGCTCGAGACGCTGCACTCGCTCGACGAGCCCGTGCAGATCTGGGTGCTGCTCGGCGGCGGCGACCCGCTCGAGCAGAGCCTGCGGCACCTCGTCACGAGCTACCAGGCCGAGACGACGCGATTGGATGTACACTACATCGATCCGGACAAGGACGCCCTCGCCCTGGCCGAGGTCCGCAAGCGGTTCAACGTCGGGGCGGCGCCCGCGCCGGACGGCCGCATGGTCGCCGACGCCATCGTCATCGTGGCCAAAGGCGAGCGGCACTGGTTCCTCACGCCGCGCGACATGGTCGAGATCGCTCCGGGCGAGGACGTCAAGGCCAAGCCTCGCGAGGAGCAGGCCATCACGGGCGCGATCCGCCGCGTCATCGCAGGCGACAAGACCAAGCTCTGCTTCATGAGCGGCCACAACGAGCGCGCGATCGAGGACGGGAGCGACGAGGGCCTGGGCCTACTGCGCGACATCCTCGACAAGGACAACTACGACACCGTCTCGGTCGACACGACCCCGCAGAATGCCTTCGAACCGTTCAAGGGCTGCGACGTGGTCATCGTCGCGGCGCCGCGCCCGCAGGCCCCGCGCGGCCTCGGCGCGCTGACGGAGGCGGAGCAGAACCGGCTGCGAACGTACCTGCTCGGCGGCGGGAACCTGCTGCTGGCGCTCGGCGCGGAGGCCGGCGACGCGGCCCCTGGCTTTCAGAAGGTGCTCGAGCCGTTCGGCATCGCGCTCGAGGACAAGCTCGTCATCGAGAGCGACCCGAGCCTCGCCTTCCCGAACAGCCGCGGCGACACGTTCGTCGCCGCTCCGAAGGCGAACCCGATCACGGCGGGCCTCGTGCCGACCGACGAGCTACGCGACGTGCCGCGCGTCGTGATCGACATCGCGCGGCCGCTGCGCCACGTGACGAGCGAGGCCAACGCCACCGACCTGCTGGTGTCCAGCCCGCAGGCCTTCGCGGTCGACGAGGCTCGCGCCGTCGAGATTGCCCGTGCGCCGACGACCGAGATCCCGGAGAAGCGAGGCGCGGACGCGGCGGGCCCGTTCGTGCTGGCGATGGCCAGCGAGCGCCCGAAGGTGAGCAAGGACGCGCCGCACGGCCCCCGCGTCGTCGTCGTGGGCTCGAGCTACGCCTTCGCGATGTCGAACTTTCGGGCGCCACTGCCGTGGCACGGCACCGCGTTCCTGGTCGGCAACGCCGTCGCGTGGCTCTCGGCCAAGCCCGAGCTGCTCGACGTCCCCGCGAAGCCCAGCGTCGGCGCCGGCCTGCGGATGACCACCGAGGTCGAGTCGCAAGCCCGCCGCTACGTGCTGCTCTACATGCCGCTGGTCGCCATCGGCCTCGCCGTCCTCGTGGGCATGCGCCGCCGCGCCACCGAGAACAAGCCTCTCCGCAAGCCCTCGCGCCCCCCCGACTCCGACTCCGACTCCGACTCCGACTCCGACTCCGACTCCGAGGACTCATGAGCCGCTGGCGCAAGCACACCGGCTCCATCCTCCTCGTCGCCGCCGCCGTAGGCCTCGGCGTCTACGCCTACGTGGACCGCGAGAGCGTCACCGACTCCGAGCGCGCCGCGCGCCCCAAGAACGTCTTTCCCGCCTTCCGGCGCGACGCCCTCGAGCGCATCGAGCTCCGCAAGACCGGCGAGACGCTCGTGCTCGCGCGCGAGCTCCGCGGCGACGCCGGCGCCGACGCCAACTGGCGCCTCGAGTCGCCCAAGCCCGGGCCGACGGATCCCGCCGCCGTCGAGCAGCTCTCCGGCGCCCTCGAGTTCGCGTCGTTCGTGCGCAAGGTCGAGCCGAAGAGCGCCCCCACGTTCGACGCGCCGCGCGTCTCGGGCTCGATCACGATGGGCAAGCTCGTGTACCGCTTCGCGCTCGGCGGCGCCGCGCCGACCCCCGAGGGCGCGTCATACTTCAAGGTCGACGGCGAGGGCGTCTTCGTCGTCTCCAAGGAGCTGACCGAGCAGCTGCTCAGGGGCGCCGACGCCTACGAGAGCCGCACGGTGGTCCCCTATCTGTCGCTCGATCTCGCGTCTCTGGAGGTCAAGAGCGAGGGCGTCGCCCTGCGGCTCGAGCGCGCGGGCGAGCTCACGTTCAAGCTGGCGGACTCGCACCTGCGCGCCTCGCGCGAGCGGCTCGACAAGCTCTGGTCGGCGCTGAGCGAGCTGCGCGCGGAGGCGTTCGTGTCCGACGACGAGGCGTCCCGCGCCACGGAGAAGCCGGTCCTGTCGATCGAGATGACGCCGAAGGACGACCGCCCTCGCGGCGAGATCCTGATCGGCGGGCCGTGCGCAGGGCACCCCGACGACCTCACCGCGCTGCGCACCGCCCCCACGCGCCTCGGCGCCTGCGTCCCGAAGGGCGTCCTCGAGGGGCTGTCGCAGAAGCCGGCGGATCTGGTGGACGACCGCCTGTTCTTCGCCCACGAGGACGAGGTCGAGGAGCTGCGGCTCGAGAACGCGCCGGGCGATGTGCGCATCGAGCTGGCGCGCAAGGGCAGCGGCTGGCACGCGCGCGCGCCGTTCGATCGCGATCTCGCGGGCGACGAGATCGACGCGGCCAACGGGCTGGCTTCGGGGGTGATCCGCGCGAAGGGCACGGGCGCCGGCCCTGCCGGGAGCGAGCCGTTCAACCTCCGCGCGAAGGTCACCGTCCACGGCGGCGAGGCCAAGGACGACGAGGTCGTCGAGCTCGGCGACGACGGGCACGGCAAGTGGCTCGTCCATCGCAAGGCCGACGGTGCGCGCCTCGCCGTGAGCGACGAGGTGGCGCGTTGGCTCCAGCCGTCGAAGGCCGCGCTCAAGGGGCGCGACGTGATCGTCCCCGCCCTCGATCCCAAGGACGTGACGTCGCTCTCGCTCCGCTGCGGCACCCCGCAGGATCTCGGCCGCGAGTACACCCAGTTCAAGCTCACGACGCCGGCAGGCCTCGCGCCCGATCAGGCCGGGGCGCTCGATCTCGTGGACCAGCTCGCGCGCCTCCGCGCCGAACGCTGGGTGGCCGACGCCGACGACGGCTCGTTCGGCCTCGCGCGCAGCACCTGCTCGGCGACGATGCTCGTCAAGGCCGAGGGCGGCACGCGCACGATCCGCGTGCGCGTGGGCCGCGAGGGCGAGGGCGGCGTTTACGCCGTCGCCCTGGACCAGCTCCCGGGCGGCCCGCAGGTCGCCGGGCCCGTATTCTTCGTGCCGCGCACGCTACGCGAATCGCTCGAACGCATCCTGATCGATCGCAGCGTCGTCGGGCTCGAGCCTTCGCGCGCGACGCGCATCGAGCTCGTCCGCGGCGCCGCGCGCGTCGTGCTCGAGCGACAGGCCGACCGCCTCGTAGGCCCCGACGCAGGGCTCGCGACGGGCGTGGAGGCCTTGGAGGCCGCACTGGGCGGCCTCCGCGCCGACGACGTCGTCCACCTGGGGCCGCCCGCGGCGGACGAGGGCTTCGGCGCGCCCTCGTTCGAGATCCGCGCCGAGCTCGAGGGCGACGCCGGCAGGCAGCACGCGCGGCTCCGCTTCGGCCGGGACGTCCTGCGCAAGAACCAGCCGATGGTCCTCTGCCGCGCCGACGGTGTGGACGCGACCTTCGCCGTGGCCAAGGAGCGCGTCGACCCGCTCCGCAACGCCTTCTGAGGGCGCGCTCTTGCCGCCGCGCGGGGCATCGCGTACGCAGTTTCAGAGCATGCAGGCGCGGCCGATCGTGAAGTGGGCGGGGGGCAAAGGCCGCCTCGTGCCGGCGCTCCGCCGCCACGTGCCGCCGAAGATGCGCACGTACGTCGAGCCTTTCGCGGGCGGCGCCGCGCTCTTCTTCGCGCTCGCGAGCGAGACGCCGCGCCCGTTCGAGCGCGCGGTCCTGTGCGACATGAACGAGGAGCTCGTCGCTTGCTATCGCGCCGTCCAG
>DATIQP010000897.1:0-1790 GCA_035470765.1 Polyangiaceae bacterium
TCGCTTCTCGCGGCTTCGGCGCACGATTGCGGCGATGGCGAGCGCGCCGCACACGACGGGTGTCCCGATCGCGCAGGTGGCGACGGTGGCGGTGGCGCTCGCGGCGGGCGTCGTCTACGGCCTGCACGTGGTCGAGCTCCCCGTCTGGATCGGGCTGCTCGCGGCCTGCTCCGCGCTCTTCGGCATGTTGCCCGTCACCACGGATCGCGCGCGCCTCGCGGTGGCGGCGGCGGTGGTCCTGCTCGGGCTGGGGATCGTCTGGGTGGCCGCAGGCGTCGAGGCGGAGCGGACGGCTCGGCTCCTCCGCAACCTCGGCGGGGCGCAGGCCCTGCTCGGGCTCTGGCAGTCCTATGTGCACGGAGCGGCTCTCAGGCCGCGTTCGCATGCGGCCGACGCGTACGGGCCCGCGGCGCTCGCGCGCTGGCGGTCGGGCGATCTGCGGTTCGGCCTGGAGCTCGCGTCCCGCGTGGTGGTGCGAGCTCAGCCGAGCTGGGTGGCGCTGGTGCTCGAGACGGCGTGGCCCGAGCCGCGGCCCGCGGTCGTGGCCGAGTTACTGAGCGCGGGCCCCGACGCCAGTGAGGCCGAGCTCCGCCATTGGCTCGACCAGATGAACGACAAGGGCGGTACGGATCGCTCCGAGGCACGCTGGGAGCTCGCGCGGCTCGCGTGCGAGGTGTCGATCGAGGCACGGTCCCGGCCGCCCGGGGACGTGGGCGGAGTGGCCGCGAGCCGTTTCGTCGTTGCTGCGTCGGCGGTGGACGGGGACGACGAGCGCATGGCGCAAATTTTCTCCGCGCTGGTGGTCCCCGCGGTGGCCAACCCGACCCCCACGGGCCGGTGAGATGGTTGCGGCACGGCGCGCGGCCGAGTAACGCTTGCTGCAATGCGGCGCGGCATGGGGCGATGGCTGGCTTTCTGGCTGGCGCTGGTCGGCGCGCTCCTCGCGGCGTCGGGCGCGTATGCGCAGCAGCCCGCCGCTCCCGTCGTCGTCGCGCCGGCGCTGAAGAGCGACTCTCCGGCCACGTACCCCGGGCAGGCCTTGGAGGACGGCGTGCGCGAGACCGCGACGGTGACGCTGCTGCTCACCATCGACGCGACGGGCCACGTGCAGGACGCCAAACCCGAGACGCCTGCCGGGCACGGCTTCGACGAGGCGGCGGTCCTCGCCGCGCAGGGCCTCGTGTTCGCGCCCGCGACCAAGGACGGCAAGCCGTTCGCCTCGCGCGTCAAATACGTCTACCGCTTCGCGCCGCCGCCGGGTCGCGTGCTCGCTCGGGTGCTGACCAAGAACGACAAGCCGATCGCAGGCGCGCGCGTCGTCCTGAAGGATCCCGCGGGCACCGAGCGCACGGCGACGAGCGGCGACGACGGCTCGGTGCGCTTCGACGCGCTCCCGTTCGGCAGGTGGCAGATCTCGATCCAGGCCGAGGGCTTCGTCGATCAGTCCGCGGAGCAGGAGATCGCGCCCGGCGAGGAGGCGAGCAACGTCTTCCGCCTCGAGCGCGTCCCCGTCGCGCCACCGCCCATCGCGGACGCGGGCACGGCGCAGGAGCCTGAGACCGAGGAAGTCGTCGTTCACGGCCAGAAGCCGGCGCGCGAGGTGACCAAACGCACGATCGAGCAGAGCGAGCTGCTTCGCATCCCCGGCAGCAACGGCGACGCGCTGCGCAGCCTGCAGAACCTGCCCGGCGTCGCGCGCCCGCCCGGGCTCGCCGGCCTCCTCATCGTCCGCGGCTCCGCCCCTCAGGACACGCAGATCTTCGTCGACGGCACCAACATCCCGCTCGTCT
>DATIQP010000898.1:0-14394 GCA_035470765.1 Polyangiaceae bacterium
GCGCGGGACGAGCAGGTCGATCGTCCTGTCCCCGGTGCGCAGGATGAGCGCGTGCGGCGCGAGCGACAGCACCCACCAGCGCGCCGGCAGCACGCCGCGAGGGTCGAGGGCGAAGGGGGAGAACAGCACCGTCTGCCAGCCGGCTCGCGCCATGACGACCTCCGCGTCGGCGGGATCGCCGATCCGCGTGCG
The DNA here is from genome assembly GCA_035470765.1 of Polyangiaceae bacterium. Classification (GTDB taxonomy): domain Bacteria; phylum Myxococcota_A; class Polyangia; order Polyangiales; family Polyangiaceae; genus DASXHD01. The sequence goes on from DATIQP010000898.1 coordinate 193, forward strand.
AAGGCCCTCGGCGCGCTCGGCGAAATCGTGCGATGTGTCGTAGAAGAAGCGCGACGCCAGGAAGGCCGTGACCGGGCCGTGGACGAGGTGGAAGAAGCCGAGGAGCAGCGCGACGAGGTTGGCGAGCCCTGGGTGGGGGCGGCGAGGCTCGAACCACTCGTGCTCGATCACGAGGGCGACGACGGGCGCCACCCCGAGCGCGCTGATGCCGAGCAGGCGCGACGAGGGAAGCACCGCCGTCATCGGCAGCATGGCGAACAGCGATCCGAGCAGCCACGCCGAGCCGGCGCGGCGCGCCTCGTCCCGCTGCGCGGCGAGCGCCGCTCGAATGGTCCACAAGACCAGCCCGCCGACGACGAGGACGAAGGCGCCGAGGACGAGCGCGCGCGCATCGTTCACCCAGTCGGACTCCGACGTGAGCCAGGCGTCCACGAGCAGGCGCGCCATGCGCCGCGGGACGCCCTCCACGAAGAGGCGCGTCTGGTGGATCGGGTCGCGGTAGAAGCCCGAGCCCGAGTTGCCGAAGCCGAGCGCCCGCCGCGCGACGAGGGTCGCGGACGCCGGGATGGCGAAGGGCAATAGCCGTGCGCTGGCGGCGCGCACGGAGGTGAAGCCGTAGACCTCCATCGCGAAGACGTAGGCGCCGAAGACGATGCCGTATTCGCCCCCGAGCATCGCGAGCGCGAAGAGGAGAGCCGCGGCGAGGCCGTCGCGCGCGCGGCCGTCATCCCGCCAGCGGGCGTAGGCGCCGAGGCCGAACGTCCCGAAGGCGAGCGACACGAGCACCTCGCGATTGGCCAGCCAGGCGAGGGGAACGGCGTGGCACGGCGCGAGGGCGAAGATGAACGTCGCGACGAAGGCCGCGCGCGGGCTCAAGAAGCGGCGATAGAGCGCGCGCGCGCCGACCACGGCGATGACCCACCAAGCGAACGAGTGCACGTGATCGAGCAGCGGCACGTCGCCCAGCACGTGGTGGTCGAGCCACCGCAGCAGGCTGGAGAGCGGCCGGAAGAAGCGGATGGTCAGGTGGGGGTCGGCCCACCAGGGGACCACGCCCCGCTGGATGAGCAGGGCTCGATCCGAGTCGCTCACGAAGTTGTACAGATCGAACGGGTTGCGGTGCGACGGGAACGTCCCCTCCAGCATCGAGCGCTGGACGTAGTCGTCCAGCCAGAAGGGGGAGCGCAGCGCCGGCAGGAACGCGAAGATCCCGGCCGCGACGATGAAGCCGATCTGGCCCCGGGCAGACCGGAGCCACGCCGGCGCGGAGATTCGCCGGACGGGTCGGGGGGCTTCGTCGGTCACGGCCATCGTCTCTCCATACAACGAGCGGGGTTGGATCGTGGAAGGTCCGGCCCACGCGCGGCGCGTCATTTTCCGCCATTGCGAAAAGTTGGTCGGCGCAGCGGAATGCCAACGCCGTTTTCGCCCTAGTTCGCGCTTGATTTCCGACAACTTCGCTTGTCCGGTGCCATGGGCTCACGTAGACTTCGGCAACCCCGGGAGGTTCGACGTGAAGCTCGCGCTCCTTACTTGTTCTCTATTCTGCGTCTCCGCCCTGTGGGGATGTGCCGCGTCGACGGCCATCGAGACCGACGGTGGCGGCCTCGACGGCTCCACGCTGAAGGACTCGGGCACCAAGACCGACTCCGGCGGCACGAAGACCGACTCCGGCCAGACGACGACGCAGTGCGTGCCCAGCTGCACGACGGACACGGACTGCCAGAATAGCTGTCCGTCGGTGCCGAACGGCATCAACTGCTGCGATACGGCGACCGGCATCTGCTACGCCAACGCGTCGTCGACGTGCCCCGTCCCCGTGGACGCCGGCTTCGACTGATCGCGCTGCGAACACCCTCACGAGACGACGGCGACGAGCGCGTCGTCTCGGTTGCTCGCGAAGCGCGTGAGCAGGTGCTGGGCGACGACGATCGGGTGGGCTCGTAGCAGGGCGTCGTCCTGGCCGAGCACGCCGTGCGAGCTGAGCCCGTCCGAGTAGAGGGCGACGACCTCCAGCGGGCCGAGCGCCTCGCGGTCGACGCGCGCCCGCCGCACCGGGCCGGGCGTACCGAGGGCCCGGGAGAGACCCCCGAGCCGCCGCGATGCGCCGTGCCGGCCCAGCACCTGGCCCACGATGTTCCCGACGATCGTCGCCTCGAACGCCCCGCTCTCATCCATGCGCAGCATGCCGAGCACCGACCCGCGCGTCTTCTTGATCCGCTCGTGCACGGACTCGATCACGTCGTCGAGCGGCGCCGCGGGCGCTTCGAGCGCCACGTCGATCGAGAGGGCGGACGCGATTCGCGCCTCGGGGCCGTGGCCGAGCCCGTCGGCCAACGCGAGGAGCAGCCCGTCGCCGGTCCTGACGAACCCGGTGTCGTCGCCCGAGACGCGCTCGCCCTCGATCGGGCGACCGAAGACGCCGACCGATCGGCGCCGGCGCGCGCGGCTCTTGAACTTCCGCGCCCAGACGCAGGTCCCCTCGCGGAGGCGTACGTCGAGGTCGACCTCGTCGGCGAGGGAGAGCACGCCGGCCAGGCCGATGCCGAGGCCGGTGGTCGACACGCCCCCGCCGCGTAGCGCTGTGGCCGGGTCGGCGATGCCGTCGCCCTGGTCGGCGGCCACGACCTCGACGCCGACGTCCGCTTCGCGATGGACGAGGCGCACGGCGACGCGCCCGCCCCGCGCGTGCGCGAGCTGGTTGTGCCCCAGCTCGCTCGCCGCCGTGACGAGGCTCGCGGTGGCGTCCTCGGGCAGCCCCGCGGCGGCGCCCATCGCCCGCACGCGCTCGCGAACGAGCGAGACCGACGCCTCGTCGATGACGGGGGTGGTGTCGAGGTCGCGGAGCCAGCGCTCGATCAAAAGGGCTTCCACTTCACGAAGGTCACGGTGGTGCCCGCGCCGACGACCGAATCGAGCATGAACTCGTCGACGAGCCGCTTGCTGCCCGAGAGCCCCAGGCCGAGCGAGCGCGCCGTGCTGTAGCCGCCGCGCATGGCGCGATCGACGTCCGCGATGCCGGGCCCCTTGTCCCGGAAGGTGATGCGAAGGCCGTTTCGGCGCCCGTCGCTCACCACGTCGATGTCCACCTCGCCCGATCGCGCGTGGACGAACACGTTGCGCGTCAGCTCCGACGTGGCGGTGGTCACCGCGGCGGTCGCGAAGCTGTCGAAGCCCTGCCCCTGGGCCAGCGCGCGCACCTCGCGCCGCACGAGGACGACGTCGTCCTCGGAGGTGATCTGCATCGCCTTGTGCGACAGAATCGAAATCTTCACGCGACCCTCAGACCGGTCTGAGCTGGTAGCCCAGCAGGGCGAGCCCGTCCTCGACGTCGAGCGCCGCCCGAATGCCGCCCATCGCGTAGCCCATGCGCACCAGGGTCGCCGCCACCTCGGGCCGCATGCCTACGAGCACGGTGACAGCCCCCATCAGCTTCGCCATCTGCCCGGTCTCCGCCAGGACGCGGGCGACGTAGCTGTCGACCATGTCGAGGCCGCTGATGTCGATGAGCAGCCCGCGCGACCCGTGCTTCTCGATCGCGACGAGCAGATCGTTCTGCAGGACGTGGGCGATGTCGTCCTCCAGGTCGATGTGGACCGTCACGAGGAGGATGTCGCCGAGGCGCAGGACCGGGATCGTGCCCTTCATCCCCTCAGACCTTGTCCCGGACGCTCTTGCCCACCATCGAGAACGCCAGCTCGAGCCCGTCCGAGAGCTTGGAGAGCGTGTGCATGGTCGAGATGTCGAGGCCGAGCTGGACGATGGTGCGAGCGACCTGGGGGCTGATGCCGGTGAGGATGGTCTTGGCGCCGAGGAGCGCGACGGCCGAGGTGGTCTTGATGAGGTTGTCGGCCACCTTCGTGTCGACGACCGGGACGCCGGCGATGTCGATGATGAGGCACTTGGCCTGCTCCTCCACGATGCGGAGCAGCACGCTCTCCATGATCTGCTGGGCGCGCATGCTGTCGATCGCGCCCACCAGCGGCAAGAGCAGCACCTGGTGGTAGACGCGGATGACCGGCGTGGAGAGCTCGCGTATGGCGGCCTGGTGCCGGCCGAGCGTCTCGAGGTTGGCGGCGATGTACGTGTCGATGGCGAGCGACTCGTCGAAGGAGACGATCTTCAGGACGCTCGCGAAGGCGGGCCCGGCCTGGTCCGCCGGCAGATCCTTGTAGAGCATGTCGTGGACGAGCTGCAGGTAGCGCCGGTAAGCGCCGATGTACCACTTGGGGGCGAGGCCGATGCGCTCGTGCGCGGTGCCGACGCGGAGCCGATCCTCGACGTAGTCGAGGTCGCACCTCCCGGCGAAGAGCCCGAGGAAGTAGTCGCTCTGCAGCTTGCGGAGGCGCCGCACGACGGCGTCGTCGCGCAAGATTTCCCGGGTCTCGGGGTGCCCGAGGAGCAGCGCGTAGAACTCCTCCACGACCTTGCCCGTCCACCTTTCGGCGTGCGGCCGGAGGCTCGCGAGGCGGGTCAGATCCTCGTCGGCGAGCTCGAAGAAGGCGCGGCGGCTGCGCAGCTCGTGCTCGTCGAGCTTGAGGATGGACATGTACCTGGCGTGGCTCATCGTAGGGCCCCGCAGGCTACGGCGACGCGGGAGCCTCGGCAACAGTCTCTTGCGCTCTTGCGCCGAACGATCGTACGGAGCACACTCTGGGCGCTCGGCATGGACGGCGCGACCGGTCTACTGGCTCAGTTTGCTCGGCTGGTCGCCGAGACGGCGGGCGGCGACGTATTGCAGTTGCTCGCGGACGCTGCCGTCGACAACGTCAAGGTCGACGCGGCCGCGGTCGTGCGCGTCGAAGGGGCGACCGCCGTCATCGCGGCGTCGCGCAACCTCCCCGCGGCGGCGCGCGCGTGGACCGGCGACGCCGACGAGATCGACTCCGGTCTCGCGTCCCAGCTGCTCGCGCTCTCGGGGACCGGTCTCGCCGGCGCCTACGTCCGGCTGCTCATCAGCGACGCGAGGCTCTTCGGCGCGCTCGTGCTCTTCTCGAAGAAGCAGGGCCTCGATCCCAAGCAGGTGCAGCTCACCGACGCCCTCGTCGACCTCGCCGCCACCGCGCTCGGCAAGAGCGCGCGCCTCGCCGAGCTCCAGCAGACCGGCGCCGAGCTGCGGGCCACGCAGCGCGCGCTCGCCCAGGCCGAGAAGCTGCGCGCGCTCGGCGAGATGGCGGCCGGCGTCTCGCACGACCTCAAGAACGTCCTCAACCCGATGTCGATGTACGTCCAGCTCGCCGAGCGCTCGCTCGCGCACGGCAAGCTCGACGACGTCAAAGGCACGCTCCACGACATGCGCGAGACCGTCGCGCGAGGCCTGCAGACGATCGAACGCCTGCGCGACTACGCGCGCCAGTCGCCCGAGTCGGTGGCCGGCGTGATCCACCTCGACGCGATCGGCGACGAGGCCGTCGACGTCGCCAAGCCCCGCCTCTCTGGCCGCAAGAGCAAGGTGCCCCGGATCGAGGTCGTCCCCGGCGGGGCGCCGACCGTGACCGGGAACAAGGCCGAGATCCTCGACGCGGTCGTCAACCTCGTCCTCAACGCCATCGACGCCCTCGCCGACGCCGGGGGCAAGATCAAGATCGTCACCGGCCAGGACGAGCGCGGCCCCTTCCTCCGCGTGGAGGATGACGGCCCGGGAATGTCGCCGGAGATCGAGCGCCGCGTCTTCGAGCCGTTCTTCACGACCAAGGGCGAGGAGGGCACCGGCCTCGGGCTCGCGATGGTCTACGCGTCGATGCAGCGCCACGCCGGCTCGGTCGAGCTCGTCACGGGCCCCGGCAAGGGGACCGCGTTCACGCTCCGCTTTCCTCGGCCTTCTTCGGATCGAAGATGACCCCCACCGCGCGAGCGCTTCGCACGCGCCGCGCTACGGGAAGAAGAGCCCGATCGACGCCCCGCGGCCGGCCAGGTTCTTCACGCGGAGCTCGCCTCCGTGGCGCTGCACGCACTCGACCACCGAGCAGAGACCCAGGCCAGTGCCCTTGGCGCCCTTCGTGGTGAAGAACGGCTCGAACATGTGCTCCTGCACGTCCGGCGCGATGCCGGGCCCCTGGTCCTCGACCTCGATCCAGGCGCCGTCGGCCATGGGACTCGTACGAACGGTCACTCGGCCCCCGGGCGGCGTCACGTCGATCGCGTTGAGCACGAGGTTCAGCACGGCCGTCACGAGCTCGCCGCGCCAGCCCACGATGGGCGGGGGATCGGAGAGCTGCCTGTCGATGACGAGCCGCGCCCCGCCGTGGCTCATCGGCCGGGAGCTCGCGAGCATGCACGCCTCGGTGACGACGCTGTCGAGATCGACGAACGCGGCCTGCGCCCCGCTTTCCGGCCGGCCGAAGTTGCGGATTCGCTCGAGGAGCTGGATCCCGACCTGCAGGTCTTGTCGCATCTGTCCGATGGTCTGGACCACTTCGGGCTGGGCGCTACCCGACCGCTCGAGCACCTGCAGCCTGAGGTAGAGGCCGTTGAGGACGTTGCGCATGTCGTGGGCGATCCCCGCGGTGAGGGTCCCGAGCAGGCGGAGCTTCTCGGCGTGGCGGTTGGTCGCCACCGAATAGCCTGACTTCATGGGGACGTGGCGCGTCGGGTTGGACCATGTGGGGGGAACGGCTTGCGGCTCCATCGACGACCTCCGAGGTCCTTCGAGCATCAGCCGTGCCATCGGTATCCCATCGGTCTGCCAGCCGATGAAGCCGTTTCCACAGGGTCAATTCTCCACCATGTCCCTCAGCGCCTCGCAAATTCCCCAACCATCTTCTCGGGCCGAAGAACCCGGTCGAGGTCCTTCGCAGCCAGGCCGAGCTCGAGCGCAGCCGCGCGCAGCGACTTGTTCTCGCGATGAGCCTTCTGTGCGATTCGCGCGGCCATCTCGTAACCGACCAGCGGGGTCAACGCCGTGACGAGCATGAGCGAGCCCTCGACCTGCGCGCCGACTCGCTCGCGGTCGGGCGTGAGCCCCGTCACGCAGCGCGCGGTGAAGCTCTCCACGGCGTCCGCGAGCAGCCGGATCGACTGCAGCAGGTTCGCGGCGAGAAGAGGCTGGCACGTGTTGAGCTGGAGCTGGCTGAAGAGGCCTCCCGCGGTGATGGCCGCGTGGTTGCCGAGGATCTGCGCGCCGATCATCACCAGGGCCTCGGCCTGCGAGGGGTTCACCTTGCCGGGCATGATCGAGCTGCCGGGCTCGTTCTCCGGGATGCGCAGCTCGGCGAGGCCGCCGCGCGGCCCCGAGACGAGCAGGCGCACGTCGTTCGCGATCTTCATCAGGCTCCCCGCCACCACCGCGAGCGCCGCCGAGGCCTCGACGACCGCGTCGCGCGCGCTGATGGCCTCGAACGGGTTGGTCGCAGGCCGGAAAGGTTTGCCGGTCAGCGCCGAGACATGGCGCGCGAAGGCTTCGCGGAACCCCGGCGGCGCGTTCAAGCCGGTGCCGACGGCGGTGCCTCCCTGGGGCAGCTCGTAGAGCCGGTCGAGGCTCGCCTCGACGCGCGCGGCCGAGTTCTGCACCTGTTGCGCCCACCCGGAGAACTCCTGGCCGACGGTCATCGGCACCGCGTCCTGCAAGTGCGTGCGCCCGAGCTTGACCACGTCGTCGAACGCCTCGGCGCGGACGAGGAGCGCCCCGTGCAGCCGATTCAGCGCCGGCAGCAGCGAGGCGCTGATCTCGCGAACCGCCGCGAGGTGCAGCGCGGTCGGGAAGGTGTCGTTGGTCGACTGGCCCAGGTTCACGTGGTCGTTCGGGTGCACCGGCCCCGGAGTGCCGAGCGGGTATCCGAGCAGCACGTTCGCGCGGTGGGCGATCACCTCGTTGACGTTCATGTGTGTCTGCGTGCCCGAGCCGGACTGCCAGACCAGCAGCGGGAAGTGCTCGCTCAGGCGCCCCGCGGCGACCTCCTCGGCCGCGGCGACGATCGCGTCGGCGAGCTCCGCGGGGAGCGCGCCGAGCTCGAGGTTCGCGAGGGCCGCGGCCTTCTTCTGCAGCCCGAACGCGCGAATGAGCTCCTCGGGAGCTCGCTGCGTGCCGATCGGGAAGTTGCGGCGCGCACGTTCCGTCTGCGCGCCCCAATACCGGTCGGACGGGACCACGATGCTGCCGATGCTGTCCTTCTCCTCGCGGTAGCCGAGAGGGCGCGGCGTCCATCCGCCGGCGAACTCGGGCGTGTCGCTCGCGGGGAACGACTCCCACGACGCCTCCTCGACGAGGTCCCGCGTGCCGTCGCCGAAGTGGCTGTCGCCTGGGTTCACGTCACCAGGCCGGGGTCCGTCGATGGGCTTTTCCATGGTGATTCTCCCAGCCTCTGCCGTCGGTATGTACCGTCGCGCTTCGATTGTCACGTCACGCTCGCAGCAAGTCGTGTGCCTTTGGAGGCGACACGCGGCACGTCCGATGCACCGCTCACGCGCATGCAAGACGTGTCGGACGTTCGCGTGCGCGATGTGATGGAGAGGCTCGTGCTCTGGGTGCTCGTCGACCAGACCGTGTCCGAGGCCGCAGCGCTCTTCGCCGACGAGTCGATCGGCGGCGCGCCCGTGTGCGATCCCCACGGCCGCGTCGTGGGGATCCTCACCAAGACCGACGTCGCCGAGTGCGTCGCCGCGCACGACACCGAGCGACTCGTCGGGGACGTCATGAACCCCGAGGTCATCTCCGTCAACGCCTCCGACCGCCTTGACCGTGCCGTCGCCGTGATGGCGTTCGAGGGCGTCCACCGGCTCATCGTCCTCGACGACGCGCACCGCCTCGTCGGCATCGTTACGCCCATGGACGTGCTGCGCGAGCTCGCCGGCTTCGGCCGCCGCGCGACCCGCCCTCCGATCGCGGCTCCGCCGCCGCGTTGAGGGATGGGCTTCGGCGCCCCCGAGACGACTCGAACGTCCGACCAACGCTTTAGGAAAGCGCTGCTCTATCCAACTGAGCTACGGGGGCAGTGCTCGCAGAACGAGCGACTCTTACCAGGACGCGCACGGCCCGGCCAGCTTGACACGGCCGTCCCGTCCGAGCCCTCCGGCCCCTCCTGTGGAGTGCGAGGGTATCACGGGCAAGTACACGAAATGACGGCATGGAAACGTGCGTCGGCTGTGGAGAAGCTGGGCGCAGTCGTGTGTATGATGCAAGGCAGCATGGCCACCCCGAGACTCGTCCTTTACACCTACTGGCGCTCCTCCTCCTCGCACCGCGTGCGGATCGCCCTCGGGTACAAGGGCCTCCAATACGAGAGCGTGGCCGTCAACCTGCTGGCGGGCGAGCAGGCGGCGGACGCACACGTCGCGCGGGCGTCCCACGGCTACGTCCCCGCGCTCGAGATCGACGGGCCGCGAGGGCCGGAGGTGTTCGTCGAGTCCGTGGCGATCGTCGAGCTGCTCGAGGAGCTCTACCCCGCTCCGCCGCTCTACCCGCGCTCGCCCTTCGAGCGGGCGCGAGTGCGCGCCATGGTCGAGACGATCAACGCCGGCGTGCAGCCGCTGCAGAACCTCGGCGTGCTGCGCCGCCACTCCGAAGATCAGGACGAGCGCACCGCCTGGGGCCGCCACTTCAACGAGCGCGGCCTCGGCGTCTTCGAACGGTTGATGGAACGGAACGAGGCGCGCGGCGTGCGCGGCCGCTTCGCCTACGGCGACTCGTTCAGCGCGGCCGACGCGTACCTCGTCCCGCAGGTTGCGGCCGCGCGCCGCTTCGGCGTCGACGTCTCGCGCTTCCCGCGGGTGAGCGCCGCCGTCCTCGCCTCCGCAGAGTTGCCGTTCGTCCTCGCCGCCGCGCCCGAGGCCCAGGCCGACGCGCCCAAGTGACGGCGATGTCGCGCCGCGCCCGGACGCTCACCACGCTGGCGTGGATCGCGGCGGCGCTCTCGCTCCTCGCGTACGCGGCCGTCTTCTGGCGCGCCGTGCGCCTCGCGCTCCTCCCGCGCGTCCACGTCGACGGGACCGCCGTGCCCTCCGGCGTCGCGTCCGACGGCGCAGGCGGCGCGGTCGTCGCGTTCACGGCGACGGGCACGACCGACGTCGGCTGCGGCGAGCCCTTCTCCGACCACGGCCTGGTGCTCGTCCGCTTCGACTCGAAGGGCAAGTGCGCCTGGAAGAAGCCCGTCCGCGGGGCCGCGGCGGCCGGCGTCGCGACCTCCGCGACCGGCGACGTCGTGCTCGCCGCCGAGGTCTACGACAACGCCGACTTCGGCTTCGGGCCGACGCCCTCGTTCTCGTCGCTCGCCGTCACGAGCTACGACTCGGCGGGCAGGCCCCGCTGGAGCCGCTCGCTGGACGCGCGCGTCGCCCAGGTCACCACGGAGCGCTCGCGGCAGGTCGTCGCCGTCTCGCGCGACGGCTCGATGGTCGCGGCGCTCGTCGCGACGCACAACTTCGCCGATCTCGGCAACGGCAAGCTCACGACGCGCAACACCTCGCACGACGCCGTCGTCGTCCTGTTCGACGGAGCCACCGGCAAGACGCGCTGGAACCGCTACCTCGGTCCGCTGTCCTTCGGCGGCGTGACCTTCGCTAGGGGCGGCGACGTGATCGTCACCGGGAGCTTCGTCGGCGACATGGACGTCGGCGGCGGGCCGTGGCGCGCGGTCGAGGGAGGCCAGGGAGAGGTCTTCGTCGTGGAGCTCGACGTCCACGGCGACACGAAGCTCGCCGCGCGCTTCGGCGCCGGAGACGCGACGCTGGTCGCCGCGAGCGACGACGGGCACTTCTTCGTCGCGGGGGCGTACACGCAGGCGGGTCCGGACCTGGGCGGCGCGCTTCCGGCGTGCGTCGACGCGGCGTGCACGTTCGTCGCGGAGCTCGACGGCGCCGGCAAGGCCGTCCACCGCACCGCCGTCCCCGGGGCGGCGCCGCGCGGCATCGCGGTCGGACCGGGCGGCGCGGTCTTCGTCGCCGGCGATCGAGATACGCCGTTTCTGGTGCGCGTGGACGACCACGCCTCGTTCGGCACGAGCCCGTCGCAGGTGCACGGCCTCGATCACGTGGACGGGCTCGCGATCGACACGTCGGGCCGCGCCGTGATCGCCGGACGAAGGAGTGGAGGCGAGCGCGCCGGCGCCGGGGTGCGCTGGGTGCTGCCCTGAGGATCCCGGTCGGCATTGGGGCCACCCCGGGCTGAAGCCCGGGGCAGGCGAAGAACGCGTGGCGGTATTCCAGTTCAAGTCCGCCATGCGGCGGACTCGCGGCGCAACCTCAGCGCGCCTTTGACCGACTGGGTTCGCCATGTCGCGCCGCTCCCCCACCAACGTCCTGGTCCACGTGGTCTGGGCTACGCGAGCCCGGCGGAGCCTACTCATGCGCGCGGACGACGCCCGACTAGCATCGCTCTTGCGAAAGGCCGCCATCGACGTCGGCTGCGAACCGATCGCCATCGGGAACGCTGCCAACCATGTTCACGTCGTGGCGCGAATTGCACCGACGATCGCGCTGGCCGACTTCGTTCAACGGCTCAAGGGAAGGTCGAGCTACGTCACCGGCTGGACCTGGCAGGCAGGGTACTTTGCCGAGTCGATCAGCTTCGCGGATCTCGATGCACTCTCGGCCTACGTCGAGCGCCAACGCGACCATCACGATGATTCTCACCCCGCGGAGACTTGGACCCTGCGTGGATGCGAGCCCGCCGAAGGCGGGCTTTGAGTGGACCGATGATGGATCTTTTGCCTGCCCCGGGCTTTAGCCCGGGGCGGCCCTAGTCCTCGATGTCGACCGGCGTGCCGTCCTTCACGAGCGCGCCGAGCTCTTCGATCTCCGCGTCGTCGACCGCGACGCAGCCGAGCGTCCAGTCCACGGTCTTGTGGATGGCCTTCCACTCCTGCTGCGGGGGCGCGCCGTGGATTCCGATGTCGCCGCCGATCGTGGCGTCCTTCGGCAGCTCGCCCGACGCCACCAGCTGCGCGAAGCGGGCTCGGTCGTCGGCGCTCGGGTAGTCGAGGCGCAAGAACAGGTGGTAGCGGGACGGCTGGTGCATCGTGACGTGGTAGTGGCCGACGGGCGTCACCTTGTCGCCCTCGCGATGCTTGAAGCCCGCGCCGCCCGGACCGATCGCCGCGCGGTAGCGGTGGAGGACGGCGTCGCCTCCGTAGACCAGCACCTCGTGCGCGCCCTTGTGGATCGCCACGCGCGTCGCGCGGGGGCTCTGCTGCGCCGACGCGACGGCCGCGAGGGTCGAAACCAAGAGAACGATCGGCAGATGGCGCCGCAACGCTGGACCTCGACCGTTGGACCCGGCCAGCGCGCCCTTCTTTGGTTATGATTCTCGCGTGAGTTTGCCGGAGATCATCGCCCAGAAGCTCGAGAGCCTGCCGCCCTCGCCCGGCGTCTACATCTTCAAGGACAAGACGGGCGCGGTGCTCTACGTCGGCAAGGCCAAGAGCCTGCGCTCGCGCGTCCGCAGCTACTTCCAGGCCGGCGGGAGCGACGCCCGCTTCTTCGTCCCCATCCTGCAGCGCTCCGCCGCCGACCTCGAGACGATCGTGACCGCCACCGAGAAGGAGGCGGCGATCCTCGAGAACAGCCTCATCAAGCAGAACCAGCCCCGCTACAACGTCAAGCTGCGCGACGACAAAAACTTCATCTCCTTGCGCCTCGGCCTCGATCACCCGTGGCCGCGCCTCGAGGTCGTGCGCGAGCTCGGCAGAACCCAGGGCGGCGGCGAGACCGAGAAGCCCGAGAGCGTGCGCGCGCGCAGCTCGCACCACGACAAGGCCCGCGTCTTCGGTCCCTACCACTCGGCGACCGCGGCGCGCCGCGCGCTGCACCTGGTCAACAAGCACTTCCAGCTCCGCACGTGCAGCGATCTCGAGCTCGCGTCGCGCAAGCGCCCGTGCCTGCAGTACCAGATCAAGCGCTGCCCGGCGCCGTGCGTCTACGACGTCGACCGGGCGTGGTACGCCGACCAGGTCCGCGCGGTCGCGATGTTCCTCGACGGCCGCCACGACGAGCTCTCGCGCGAGCTCGTGCAGAAGATGAAGGACGCTGCCAAGGGCGCGCTCTACGAGCTCGCCGCCGTCTATCGCGATCAGCTCCGCGCGATCGAGGCCGTGCGCGAGGACCAGCGCATCGTCAGCGAGGACGTCGTCGACCGCGACGTGCTCGGCATCCACCGCGAGGGCGATCTCGCCGAGCTCGCGCTGCTCTACATCCGCGCCGGCCGCCTCGCCGACGTCGCCACCTACTCGCTCAAGCAGGCCGAGCTCCCGGACGAGGAGCTCGTCGGCGGCTTCCTCACGCAGCACTACGCCACGCTGTCGGTGGTCCCGACCGAGATCGTCGTGCCGGTTCTGCCGGACGGCGTGGCCGGCTTCGCCGAGTGGATGAGCGAGCGCGCCGGCCGCAAGGTGCAGGTGCTGGTGCCGAAGCGCGGCGCGCGCGTGCAGCTCCTCGAGCTCGCCCACGCCAACGCGCGGCACGCTTTCATCGAGAAGGCCCGTACGACCGACGACGTGCAGGACCGGCTCGCGCAGCTGCAGGTGCGGCTGCGGTTGCCGACGCTTCCGCACCGCATCGAGTGCTGCGACATCTCGCACCTCGGCGGCGGCGACGTCGTCGGCGCGGTCGTCGCGATGCGCGACGGCGTGCTCGACAAGGCTCACTATCGATCGTTCCACGTGCGGGGCACCGACCGCGCGGCGCACCTCAACGACGACTACGCGGCGATGTACGAGGTGCTCGCGCGCCGGTTCCGCCGCGGGCTGAAGCAGCAACAGGCGACGCTCGCCGAGAGCGTGCAGGCGCCGGAGCCGAACGGCAAGGCCGACGGGGAGGGCGAGTGGGAGCTGCCGGATCTGTTCGTGGTGGACGGAGGGCGCGGGCAGCTGGGGGTGGCGCTGGCGGCGGCGCGGGATCTGGGATTGCACGCGTTGCCGATCGTGGCGCTCGCGAAGGAGCGAGACCTTGCGCCGCCACGGCCGCCGCGCGTGAAGAAGGAAAAGACGAACACGGAACAGGGAAGGGGAACGGGAACGGGAATGGGGGCCGTGGAGACGGTGGCGGAGACGGAGACGGGGACGGAGACGGAGACGGAGACGGAGACGGAGACGGGGACGGAGACGGGGACGGAGACGGGGACGGAGACGGGGACGGGGACGGAGACGGAGACGGAGACGGAGACGGAGACGGAGACGGAGACGGAGACGGAGACGGCGACGGAGACGGAGACGGAGACGGAGACGGAGACGGAGACGGAGACGGAGACGGAGACGGAGACGGAGACGGAGACGG
>DATIQP010000899.1:0-6403 GCA_035470765.1 Polyangiaceae bacterium
CCGCATCCGGGTGACGCTGCGCGACGAGGGAGCCGATCGTCTCGCGATCGAGGTCGCGGACAGCGGGCCGGGCATCCCTGCGGACAAGCGGGAGCTGGTCTTCGAACGATTCAGCCAGCTCGACGAAGGAGCGACGCGGCGGTTCGGCGGGACTGGGCTCGGCCTCGCGATCGTGCGCGAGCTCACCGCGCTGCACGGCGGACGCGTTTCGATCGCCGAGGCGCCGGAGGGCGGGGCCTCGTTCGTCGTGGAGATGCCGCGCCGCGCGCCGGCTGGAGCCGCCGTCCGCCCGGCGGAGCTCTCGGCCGTCCCCATGGATCTCCCGGTCCGCGCGGCGAGCGCGGCGCCGGCAGCGCAGCAGCAGGTCGACCGCGACGCGCCACTCGTGCTCGTCGTCGAGGACAACCCGGAGATGAACCACTACGTCGCCGCGGGACTTTCCGATCGCTTCCGGGTCGCGACGGCGTTCGACGGGCGCGCGGGCATCGACAAGGCGCTCGAGCTGCACCCGGACATCGTCCTCACCGACCTGATGATGCCCGGGGTAAGCGGCGAGGCGCTCGTGCGCGAGCTTCGCGCGCATCACGAGCTGGACGCCACGCCGATCGTCGTGCTCACCGCCCGGGCCGACGACGAGCTGCGCGTGCGCCTGCTCGAGCACGGCGTGACGGACTACCTGGTCAAGCCGTTCGCGCTCGAGGAGCTGCGCGCGCGCGTCTCCAACCTCGTCTCCAGGAAGGTCGCCGAAGAGCGCCTCGAGCGCGCGCTGCGGGCGCGGGACGAAGTGCTCGGCGTCGTCGCCCACGATCTACGAAGCCCGCTTAACGCGATCATGCTCCACTCGACGCTGATGCGGCGGGCCAAGGTCCCCGAGCGCCGCGATCTCGCCCGCGTCGACGCCATCCGGCGCGCCGCGGCCCGCATGAACCGGTTGATCCAGGACCTGCTCGACGTGGCGCGCCTCGAAGCGGGTCGTGCGCTCGCGATTCACCGCGGCCCGCTCGACCCGGCGGCGGTCGTGCGGGAGGTGCTCGCCTCGCACCACGCAGCGGCCGCGTCGGCTTCGCTCGAGCTCACCGCCGACGTCCGCGAGTGCACCGAGATCTTCGCCGATCACGGCCGCCTCCTCCAGATCTTCGACAACCTGATCGGCAACGCGATCAAGTTCACGCCCGCGCACGGCCGCATCACGCTCGGCGCGCAGTCGAACGGCGGCGAGGTCGTCTTCTACGTCGCCGACACGGGCACGGGCCTGCCTCCGGAGGTCGCCGCGCACATGTTCAATCGCTTCTGGCAAGGCGAGGCGGCCGACAAGCGCGGCGCGGGGCTTGGTCTCTCCGTCACCAAGGCGATCGTCGAGGGGCACGGAGGCCGCATCTGGGTCGAGTCGAAGCCCGGCCATGGCACGCGCGTCTACTTCACCATCCCGAGGGCCGCTTCCTCCGCCGTCGCCGTCTGACGCGGCTTCCCTTCCCGGACGGCGCGGCCGGCCGCGAGCGGGAGCGCGAAGTGGAATTCCGACCCGCGGCCGATCTCGCTGTCGGCCCAGATGCGGCCGCCGTGCGCCTCCACGATGAGCCGGGCGTTGTACAGGCCCAGCCCCAGGCCCTGCACCTTGCCCGCCGTCCCCGCGCGATAGAAGCGCTCGAACAGCTTTGGGAGGTCGGCGGCTGCGATCCCCACGCCCTTGTCGCTCACGGAGACGACCGCCTCGCCCTCGTGCCGCCGGACCGCGACGGTGACCGCCTTCTCACCGGAGTACTTGAGGGCGTTGGAGAGCAGGTTCTCGAGCACGCGATCGAGGCGGCCCGCGTCGGCCGAGACCATCACCGGCTCGGAGTCGCTGCGAACCTCGATGCGGTCTCGCTTCGCCATCGGCACGAGCTCGACGCCTCTCGCGACCCACTCGCGAAGGTCCACCGACAGCTTGCGCAGCTCGAGCCGCCCCGACTCGAGCCGGGTGGTCTCCAGCAGATCGCCGATGAGCACGTCCATGCGCTTGGCGCTCGCGATCACCTGATCCATGGCCTCGGATTCGGCGGTTAGCCCCTTGGCCAGCAGCGAACGCCTCGCGACCTGGGCCTGGATCATCACGGCGTTGAGCGGATTGCGAAGGTCGTGTGAAATCAGGCCGACGTATTGGTCGCGGAACTGATCGGCGGCCTTGCGATCGGTGATGTCGATGGCGACCTCCATCCGAACGAGGCGCCCGTCCCACCACGGGATCGCCTTGTCGATGCAGAGGAACCATCGACGCGTCACCGTGTTCTGGAACTCCCACACCACCGGCGGCCCGGGCAGCCCGTCCACCACCAGGCGATGGTTGGTGCAGAACGCGCACGGGCCGGCCTGGTTCGCCTGCAGCGCCTTCCAGCACGGCTTGCCGACCATCCCCTCTCCGAAGACCTTCTCCGTGTACTGGCTGACGAACAAGAGCTCGTGGGTGTGCAGATCGGCGACGTAGACGACGGCGTTGATCGAGTCGATGATCGAGGTGATCGACGCGAACTGCTCGATCAAGGCGCGATGGTTCGTCTGCGCCGGCGGGAGCAGCCCGAACGACGCGCCCTGCTCGCGGCGCACGAGGGCGAAGACTTTGCACTCCATGCAGGTGGTCGCCTTGGACGCGAACGTCCCCTGCACCTCGCCCCCGCAGAAGGTCCCCGCGACCGCCCAGCAGACCCGCCCGCCGTTCTTTCCGCCGTTCACCCCGGAGTAGGGGCCGAGCTTGGCGGCCGGGCAAACTCCGAGCTCCGCCGCCTTGGGCCCACCCTCCTGCCGGCCGCAGCCCATGACCTCCCAGCAGTTCGCCATCTCGAGCGCGCGCGGCATCCCGCGCGGCAACCGAGCACGCGATGTGCCAGCGCTAACGGTCGAGATTGACTCCTCTCCGCGCGCCGCGTCGATGCAAGGACTGCACGAGCGGCAACCCCTGCGTGCGCGCGCCGCGCGTTGCGGAGGTCCCATCCGGGGGAGCAGCCACGGCTCAGGTCGCTAGCGAGTCTTTCAGTGGCAAGCGGCCGACCCGACACGACGGCGGCTCCGCCCATCCGAAGCGCATGAGGAACGCGATGCGCGCCTCCGGGCCGACGCTCGGGAACGCGCGGCGGAACGCGGCCAGGAGCGCCGCGGCGCGCGCCTCGTCGGCGACGCTGAGCGCGAGCGACAGCGACATCATCGTCGTCATGGGGTGCGCGGCGAGCCCTCGCTGCGTCAGCGCCATCCACGCACGCTGCATGGCGCGACCCACGTCGACGTCGGCCATCGGATCCGAGCCGACGGTCGTGATGATGCACACCCCCGAGGCGCTCTCGATGAGACGCCTTGCCCGCGCGCCCATCTTCTTGAGCTCGGCCGCCGCTACGCGTGGATCCAGAGACCGCCTCAGCCCGGCGAGCGTCGCGCGCTCCCCCGCCGACAGCTCCAAGCTCCCGAGGGACATCCCGCGCGCGACCTCGTCCCGGTCCTTCACGTCGAAGCGAATGGCCGAGAGCGTCTGCTCGCGCAGCCCCGCGTCGAGGAAGAAGAGCTCCTCGGCCTGCTCGAAGAGCGGCCCGAGGGCGCGCACGCGCTCGCGGCCGAACCAGTGCGTCTGCGCGCGATCCCGCGCCGGGGTCGCCTCGCGAAGCGCGTGCGCGGTGGCGTCGTCGAGGGCGCGGCCGTCGTAGGCGCGGCGGTTGGTGACGCGCCTCGTGCGCGCCAGATCGGGCTCGGGCAAGCGCTTGGGGGGCGTGATCGACATCGTCACGAGGGCGCCTTCGTGCGGCTCGTGGAAGCGCACCGCCGAGCCCATGCGCGCCGCGGCCACGCACGCGCACTCGACGGCAGCCCCGACGGCGATGCGCGCCATCGTCTTGTCGGGAAATGGATCGCGCTCGTGGTCGAGGCCGAAGGAGATTCTCTCGCCGGCGTCGCCGTGGACCGTGAATCGCCAGGGTTGGGTGTTGTCGCGGGAAGGCGCCGTTCGCGCTGCCTCGAGCAACCGCTCGATGTGAACCGAGGTCACCTCCATGTTCACCAGGGTTCCATCGTCTCACAAGCTGGCGCGCGGCGGAAGAGACCGCGTCTCCGCTGCTAACCGTGGCTGCCCGGCTTGTAGGTGCCCGCGACGGCGCGGAAGGCGATCGCGAGCCGATTCCAGCCGTTGATCGCGACGATCGCGAGGGTGAGCTCGACGAGCTCGCGTTCGTCGAAGCGCGCACGCGCGAGCTCGTACACGTCGTCGGGCACGTGACCGTCGGCGACGAGGGTCACCGCCTCGGTCCAGGCGAGCGCGGCTTGCTCCCGGTCGGTGAAGAACGGCGTCTCGCGCCACGCGTCGAGCGCGTAGAGCCTTTGCTCGGTTTCCCCGGCAGCGCGTGCGTCCTTCGAGTGCATGTCGATGCAATACGCGCAGCCGTTGAGCTGCGAGGCGCGCATCCGCACGAGCTCGAGGATCGCGGGCTCGATCGTGGTGCGCCGGGCCTGCTGCTCCAGGGCGCGCATGGCCTGCACGGCCTCGGGGGCTGCCTTCTGGTACGGGATCCTCTGGGTCATCGGACTTCTCCTGGTCGTGACTTGTCACGCACCGGACCTGCTCCCAGATCCGTTTGCGTTCCGGAGGTGTACGACAATGATCCGACTCAAGCGAGCGTACGAGCCCGCGAAGCCGTCCGACGGGTACCGCGTCCTCGTCGAGCGCCTCTGGCCGCGAGGCTTGCGCAAGGAGGACGCCCGCCTCGACGCGTGGCTCAAGGACATCGCCCCCAGCAACGAGCTGCGGACGTGGTTCGGGCACGATCCGAAGCGCTGGCGCGAGTTCCGCGCGCGCTACAAGCGCGAGCTGCACACCGAGCCCGCCGCGGCGCTGCTCGACGAGCTGACCCGCCGGGCCGCCCGAAACACGGTGACGCTCGTGTTCTCGACGCACGACGAGCAGCAAAGCAACGCGACCATCCTGAAGGAGCTCGTCGAGCGGCGCCTTTCTCGGGCGGCCCCTGCGGCCAAGCGCCCCGCGGCCCGCGCAACCAGGAACGGTCGAGCGTCCGCGAGCGCGCGATGACCGCGTCACACGTCGCGCGCGAAGGCGAGGAGGCGGCGGGCGACGCCCTCGACGTCGTCGAGCTGCGGGCTGTGTCCGAGGCCGCGCGGCTCCTCGATGGTGGCGCCGCGGAGGTGCGCGCGGAAGAACACGAGGTGAGAAGGCGGCAAGAGGCGCTCGTCGCGGCCCCAGAGCAGGTAGACGGGCATGGTCAGCCGCGCGAGCTCGGCCGGGTCGAGGGGCTGCGCGCGCGGGACGTCGCGCATGAGCGCCCGGAGGGCGCGGGAGTGGTAGCGGCGCCGCAGGCTCCAGGCGACGACGTGGCGCATCGCGCCCGGCTCGTCGTGGAGGACGGTGGCGAGGAAGCGGAGCGCGTCTCCGTGCGTCTCGATGCGCAGGGCGGCCACGAGGGCGTCGAGCTCGGCGGGGGAGGACGGCGCGCCGGCGGGGGACGCGAGGAACAGGCCGCGAACGCGATGCGGGCGCGTGAGCGCGAGGCGAATCGCCGTGAGGCCGCCGAGCGAGTTGCCGAAGACGACGGCGGGCTCGTCGAGCGTCACGTCGAGCGCTTCGCCGAGCGCGTCCACGCACGAGTCGAGGTCGAAGTGGGCCGGCGCGTAGCTCGCGCCGTGACCGGGCAAGTCCGGCGCGACGACGCGGCGCGCGTGCCGTCTCAACCGCTGGAGCAGCGGCAGATAGTCCGCGCCGCGCGAGCCGAGGCCGTGGAGCAGCACGATCGTGGGCAGCGGGCCGCCCCCGCGGTGCTCGACGACGTTCACCAGGCCCGTCCGTGCCTGTACGCGGCGGCTCGTGTAGCCGATGGCAGCGAGGGCCGCGGACAGCGCGGCTTGACCGAGATCGAGGCGGGGCATGGCTGCCAGCACGCAAAGTAGCCCTCCACCCCCTCTCGAGGCCAGCGCGTACGAACGAAGCTGGCTCTTGCGCAGGATCCACCGCAACCGTGCGATGCGCTGGGGCACCGATCCGGGCGTCTACGATGCGCGCGCGGTCGAGGAGACGATGCACTGGGCCCACCATTTCTTCGGCCCGGGCCGCTACTTCGGGCTCGACGTGAAGGGCCTCGAGAACGTCCCGCCTGCGCCGGCGATGCTCGTATCGAACCACTCCGGAGGCACGACCATCCCCGACGTGTGGGGCTTCGCGGTGGCCTGGTACGACCGCTTCGGCACGTCGCGCCCGCTCCACTTGATGACGCACGAGGTGATCCTCGCGACGGAGGCCACGGGGCGCTACTTCGCGACTCGCGGCGCGCTGCGCGCGTCCGAGGCCGCCGCGCGCGCCGCGCTGACCCAGTTCGGTCGCGACGTGATCGTGATGCCCGGCGGCGAGATGGACGCGTGGCGCCCGCACCGCCGCCGCTGG
>DATIQP010000900.1:0-3233 GCA_035470765.1 Polyangiaceae bacterium
CGTCCAGCGCGACGGCCTGCGCATGGTGGTGCAGCGCTTCGTCGAGGACGGGGCGCGCGCGGATCTCAAGCTCTGGATGCAGATGGTGGAGGTCACCGCGTGCCGCGCGGGCCTGCTCCTCTGCGCCGACATGGAGATCGCCAAGAAGATCGTCTCGGCGGAGCCGCAGCTGCCGGGCGATCTCACGCCCTCGGACAAGATGAAGGAGCTGCTCGTCTTCTCGGTGAGCGAACAGTACTTCTCGCTCCGCAAGGCGCTCGGCATCGCGGTGGGTTGAGCGGCATCGCGGTGGGTTGAGCGACGCTCGACCCGCCGCGGTGTGGCGGCACGGTCACGGGATCGCGATGACGCGCGCTTCCCCGGGGACCATGCCGTCGGTGCCATCCGGGCGCCCCAGGGCGGCGAACCAGCAACGCGTGGGGCCGCAGCCGGCGAAGACGACGTCCTCGGCGGACAGCGGGACAGTCTTGAGCTCGGCGGGCGCGCCCGCGGCACCGAGCTTGGCCCACGCTAGCGCCTCGACCGGCGCCTTGACCGCGCCCGGGGCGTTGCCGGAGCGGGAGCGGGGGCCGCGCACGTTCCAGGCGACGTAGACTGCGTCGGTCGTGGGGGCGACCCAGTAGGGACCGAGGTCCCTGGCGCAGTCGCCGTGGGCGACGTCGACGAGGTGCTCGCCGCTGCCGTCCGCCACGTCGAGGGCGAGGACGTCGGTGCCGAGGTCGCCGTCGCAGCGCGCGGAGGCGTCACGCGTGAGGATGGCGACCATGCGCGAGGCGTTGCCGTCGACGGCCATCAGATCCTCGTCGCTGGCCACGACGTGGGCGAGCGGCGCGCGTGGAGACGGCTTGTCCGTGAAGCGACGGTGGATGAGGTGGCCTTGCTCGGTCAACAGCAGGTCCGCGAGCGTGTCGCCGAAGCTGTAGTCGTCGTGCTCGCGCATGTCGTCGTCGCCGAGCTCCTCGTCGGTGAGCAGGTGCGAGCGCGTCCCGGCCTTGCCCGCTTCGAGCGAGCGGGCGGCGATGTCGTCCTCGCCATCGTCGACGAGGAACGCCCGCGCGTCGCCGCAGACGAGCGTCGGGTCGCGGCCTTCGCCCACGGTCGCGAGCTTCTTCTCCGGGCCCGAGGGCAGCGGCCACTCGACGACGGCGTCCTTGGAGCCGATCCAGTAGAGCGCGTCGCGCGTCGCGCAGGCGCCGGCGCCGGTCGCGAAGGGCGCGCCCTGGACCTTGCCGTCCTCGGAGACGAGCCGCGCGACGCGCGCCCGCCCGCCGTCGGCGAGGCCGTGCCACGCGACGACGGGGCCCCGGGACGTCGCCATCACGTCGAGCCGCTCGTCGGGGCTGAAGGCGAGCCCGCCGAGCACGTCGACGGCCCACATGAGGCGCCCCGAGTCGTCGAAGCGCGACAGGCTGATCGCGCCGCGCGCGGCCACGAAACCTGCAACATACACGTTTCCATTCGCGCCGTGGTCGGCGGCGATCGGCAGCGAGAGCGGCGCCGGCGTGGCGGGCGGTCCGGCGGTCGCGGTCGCGCCGTCGCCCGCCGCCTGGACGCCGCCGTCGCCCGACGGGCGGTGCGAGCAAGAGCTGCAGCCCGCCATCGAACAGGCCGCCACGAGCGCGAGGATCCCGAACCGCCGAGAGGAGCTCACGGCCGCCACCCTAGCCCAGAGACGTGGCGGCTTGCGAGCCCTCCTAACGCACCAGCAGCTTGCGAAACGTCGAGCGCGCGTAGCCGGCCGCGCGCGCCGCCGCGCTGACGTTCCCGCGGTGCTCGCGGAGCAGGGCCTTCGCCACGGACGGCGTGACGGCCTGCGGCACGGGGCCGCTGTCGGCGGCGCTCGGCGAGGCGAGGGCGAGGTCGACGTGAGCGGCGTCGATGAGCGAGGCCGGTGCGAGCGCCGCCGCGCGGGCGAGGGCGTTCCGGAGCTCGCGGACGTTGCCGGGCCACTGCTCGGCCGCGAGGCGCGCCAGGGCCGCACTCGTCAGCTCCCGGCGACCGACGTCGGCGTCCATCCCCTCGAGCAGGAAGCGCGCGATCGCAGCGATGTCTCCTCTCCGCTCCCGGAGCGGAGGCACCGCGATGGTGAACACCTCGAGGCGATGGTACAGGTCGCGCCGGAAGGTGCCCTGGCGCACTCGGTCTGGCAAGGAGACGTGCGTCGCGGCGATCACGCGCACGTCGCGCCGCTCCGTCGAGCCTCCGCCCACGGCGCGCACGCCGTAGCCGTCGAGCGCGCGGAGCAGCTTGGGCTGCGCCTCGACGGGCAGGTCGCCGACCTCGTCGAGGAAGAGGGTGCCGCCCTCCGCCATCTCGAAGGCGCCACGCCGCCGCGAGACCGCGCCCGTGAACGAGCCCTTCTCATGGCCGAAGAACTCGCTCTCGACGAGCTCGCGCGGGACGCTCGTCACGTTGATCGGATAAAAGACGCGGTGGGCGCGCGGGCTCAGCGTGTGCAGCGCCTGAGCGACGAGCTCCTTGCCGCTGCCGGTCTCGCCGCACACGAGCACCGGGAAGCGCATGGGCGCGAGCCTGCGCACCTGCGCGAAGACGCGCCGGATGGCGACGGACCCGCCGATGATCCCATCGATGGGCGCCGCGGCGGCGCCGGCGTCGTCGTGGGGACTGCGAGCGCGGAGCGTCAGCGTGGAGCGGCCGATGGTGACGATGGTGCCCGGCTCGGCGCTGGCCTCGGCAACGCGCGCTGGGCCGACGTAGGTGCCGTTCTTCGAGCCCGCGTCCCGCACCACCACGCTGTCCTCGCGCACCGCGAGCACCAGGTGCTCCGCGCTCACGGTGGGATCGTCGATCACGAGCGCGCACGACCGCGCCGTGCCGACGGTGTAGCTCCCAAGCGGCAGAGGCACCGTGCGAGTGCCCGCCTCGTCTTGCAGCTCGGCGCAGAAGGCGATGCCCTGCTGCACCCGCCCGAGGTTCATCGTGCTGGGACCGTTGTCCATCGTCGTCCTCCGTCGCGGCGCCAGCCGCGGAGCAGGTAACCGTGTCGCGCGGCATTTCGCGCCAACGAATGGACGTCGTCCCAGGTGGGGCGTAGTTGCTTACATTGTGCGAGGCGAGCGGGTCAGAACGAACCGCCGAAGCTCAGGCCGGCGGTCTGCGGCGCGACCCAGGGCGTGATGAACGTCGACGCGGTCTTGTGGGATTTGCCGGCGACGACGTAGTAGACGACGCTGCCCGCGATCGTGGCGACGCCGACGATGCCGATGGCGAGG
>DATIQP010000901.1:0-2920 GCA_035470765.1 Polyangiaceae bacterium
GGGATCGAGGCGCGCGGCGCGGCGCGCGGGCAGGACGGCGGCGACGAGGCCGATGCCCACGGCGAGGAGCGTGGCGCCCGCGAAGAGGCGCAGGTTGAGATCCACGGGAAACGTGGGCGAGCCGTCGGGGTTGGTGGCGAGCCTCTCGAAGCCGATGGAGAAGAGCGCTCCCAGGGCGCAGCCGGCGAAGGAACCCATCAGGCCAAGCAGGCCGCCCTGGATCAAGAACACCGCGAGCACGCGGCGCGCGGGCGTCCCGAAGGCGCGGAGGATGCCGATCTCCTTCGACTTCTGCACGACCGAGACGATGAGCACGCTCGCGATGCCGAGGGCGACGGCGACGACCACGAAGAACTGGATCATGTACTTCGAGCTGTTCTGCGACCGCAGGCCGACGAGCAGCTGGGCGTTGAGCTTCATCCAGCTGTCGGCGCGCAGGTCAGTGCGGTCGCGGATCTCGTCGGCGATCCGATCGGCGTCGAACACCTCCGCGACCTTGATCTCGACGGTGGTGGCGCCGCCGGGCAGCGCGTAGAGCGACTGCGCCTCGCGGAGCGACGTGAGCACCCACGTCTGGTTCACGGGCTTGTTTCCGAGGTCGAAGACGCCCGTGATCGTCTCCACGTCGCTCTGGCCCTCGGTGGTGCTGACGCGGATCTTGTCGCCCACGCCGGCGCCGAGGTCGTCGGCGAGGTCCTTGCCAATGACGACGTTCGCGCCCGAGACGTCGAAGCGCCCGAGGGTCGTCTTGGCGGCCACGTCGATGACGGCCAGGAACCGCTCGGGGTCGATCCCGCGGACGACGACGGCCTTCTTGGCGTTGCCGCGCTCGGCGAAGCCCGCGCCGGTGACCGTGGGGGATGCGGCGAGGACCCCGGGGACGCCCTCGACGGTGGCGAGCGCCTTGGGCCACTCGTCGATCGATTTCAGCCGCTGCGTCGTCTTCTCGATCGTGCGCGCGACGGCGACCTTGCCGTCGTCGAGCGGGCGGGCCTGCTCCTCCGGTGGGTGAAGCGTCACGTGAGGCTGCGATCCCAGGGTTTGCTTGACGAGGCTGGCTTGCAAGCCGTTGATCAGCGCCGAGAGGAAGACGATGACGCTGACGCCGACGGAGACGGCGGCGAGGATCAGCGAGGTCTGCGCTTTGGCATCGCGCATGTAGCGGAGGGCGACGAACCACTCGAAGGGCATCGCTATCGCTCCGCGCGCACGGCGCGCACGCGCTGGCCCGGCGCCACCTCGCGGCCGTCGGGCAGAATGACGCGCGCGCCGGGCTCGATGCCCGACACGATCTCGAGCGACCCGTCGCCCTCGATGCCCAGCTTCACGTCCTTGCGCTGGGCGCGGCCGCCGGCGGCGACGAGCACCCACGGCGACGGCGTGGCGAGGCCGTGGACGGCCGCGGAGCGAACGACGAGGGCGTCCTTCTTCGTGGCCACGGTGAGGTCGATGGAGACGGTCATGTCGGGCTTGAGGTACGACGGCGGCGCCGGCACGCGCAGGCGCACCTCGACGGTGCCGCGCGCCGGGTCGATCGACGGCGCGATGTAGCTCACCTCGGCGTCGAACACCTCACCCGGGAACGCGTCCGCGGATGCCTTCGCCTTCTGACCGAGCGCCATGGTCGCGAGGTTGCGCTCGTCGGGCTCGAAGACGAGCTCGACGTCGCCGTCGGCGGCCATCGTCATGAGGGTGCGATTCGGTTGGACCATGTCGCCGATCTCGACGCTCCGGGTGAGCACGACGCCGTCATGGGATGCCGCGACGCGCGTCTCGGCGAGACGCACCTCGGCGCCGCTGAGCTGGGCTTGCGCCTGCAGCAGCGCGCTCAGCGCGACGCGCGAGTCGGCCCCCATCGGCGCCGAGCCGAGCTGCTGCGCCTCCGCCGCGTTCCTCTGCGCGCGCGCGACGTCGAGCGCCCGCTTCACTTCGTCGAGCTCCGCGGTGGGGAGCGAGCCGGCCGCGACGAGGCCCTTGGTACGATCGTAATCGGCCTTGGCCTTGTCGAGGTTGGCTTGAGCCTGGCTCAGGCTCTGGTTGGCCACGATGGCTCCGACGCGCCGGAGCTGATCGACCTTCGCGCTGGCCTGGTCGACCGCCGCCGTGGCCTGCGCGACCTGCGCGCGCTCCTCGGCGTCGTCGATCTGGACGAGCAGGTCGCTGCGCTTGACGTGCTGCCCCTCCACGGCGCCGAGCGCGACGACGAGGCCGGCCACGTTGGCGGCCACGGTGATGCGCGCGGGTGGCCTCACGCGACCGCTCGCGACGACGTGCTGCTCGAGGTCCGCCCGCACGGCCGGCACCGTCGGCACGCGCGGACCGCGCGCCCGCAGCCACGCGCCGAAGGCGACCGCGACCAGGAAGACCGCGAGGATCCACGAGACGGGGCGGCGGAAGAGGGTCTTCCCGGATTTCATGAGCCTGGATGCCTCTAGCTAAGCAAGGGTCGGGCCGGCACGTGGTCCGACTACTGCGTTCGAGCGCCCGAGGCCTCGTGCCCAGGCGAGCTCAGTCCCACAAGATGCGCGACTTGGCCTTGTACCAGTCGGCCACCTTCGAGCCGTAGCGACCCTCGATCGCCGCGCGCGTCACCTTCATCGTGGGCGTCAGCAGGCCGTTCTCGATCGTCCAGGGCTCGCTCACGACGACGACCTTCTCGAGGTGCTCGTGCGGGTCGAGGGTCCCGTTGGTGCGCTCGAGGTGCGCCTCGAGGGACTTGGTGATGGCCTCGCGCACGTCCGTCGTCTTGGAGCGCTCGCGCGCCGCGTCGCTGAGCACCACCAGGCCGAACGGCTGAGGCATTCCCGTGCCGGAGACGAGGGCCTGCTCGACGTCGTCGTGCTCCATGAGCACGTTCTCGATCGGCGTGGGCGCGACGTACTTGCCCTTGCTCGTCTTGAAGAGCTCCTTCACGCGGCCC
>DATIQP010000902.1:0-3823 GCA_035470765.1 Polyangiaceae bacterium
CGATGCGGTCGACGCCCGCGTCGACGTCGGAGAGGTCGTGGTACAGGCCGAAGCCGAACCGGAGCCGGTCGCCGCGCACGTCCGTGATGACGCGGTCCCGCGCGAGCCGATCGTGGATCTCCTTCGCGTCCGCGGTCTCGAAGGCCAAAAACTGCCCGCGGTTGCGCTCCGAAATCGGCACGACGAGCTGCGACTCCGACAGCGGCAGCTCCGGGCGCGCGCGCAGCCCCGCAACGAAGCGCTCCTGCAGCGCCCTCGTGTGGGCCTCGACGTCGGCCGGCCGGATGCCCTCGCGCTCGAGCCATGTCATCACCGCGTCGAAGCGGTAGAGCCCCGTTGGATCGAACGTCGCCCCGAGGAAGCGCGAGCCGTCGTCGGCGAACGCGACCGGGCCGCCGCGCGGGCCCTCCAGCGCGAAGAAGGCCGCGAACCAGCCCGTGTCGATCGGCCGCGGGAGCCAGCCCGGCGGGGCGTGCATGAAGCAGCACCCCTCGCCGCTCATCGCGTACTTGTAGCCGCCGGCGACGTAGAACACGCGATCGGCGATCGCCGAGAGGTCGACCTCGATCGCCGAGAACGCGTGGTACCCGTCGACCATCACCACCGCGTCCTCGGGCATCGCGCGAGCGAGCGAAGCGACGTCGCGCAGCGCGTAGCCGGAGTCGAAGAAGACCTGGCTCAGGTAGATCAGGTCGAAGCCGCCGGCCGAGGCCGCGACGAAGCGCTCCGCGAACGACGCGAACGGCCGCGTGGGCACGCGCACCACCTTCGCGAGCCCTGCCTCCTCGAGGCGCGCGAGCTGGCGAGCGAACGAATGGAACTCGCCGTCGGTCGTGAGCACGCGCATCGGCGGCTTCAGGCAGGAGATCGCGCGCATGACGAGCTCGTGCGTGTTCGGCGCGAACGCCACGGTCGCGGGATCCGGCAGGCGCAGCGCGCGGGCGACGTGCTTCTGCGCGCGCGGCCACAGCTTCGCGAAGAAGCGGTCCCACTTCTCGTCCACGAGCGTCGCCGCGTCGTTCCACGCGCGCACGTGCGCGTCGAAGGAGACGTCGGGCCAGTAGTGGTGGCTGTGCGCCGCGAAGTGGATGCGGCCGGGCTCGGCCTCCAGAAACCGCCGGAAGTGTTCTTTGTACGACCTCATCGAGCTAGTCGACCTCGAGGACGATCTTGCCGAACGCCTGCCGCGCCTCGAGGAGCTCGTGCGCCTTCCGGGCCTCGCGCAGGGGCAGCACCCGGTCGACGACCGGCCGCACCTTCTTGTCGCCGAGCAGCGCGACGACGCGGAGCAGGTCCGCCTTGCGACCCATCGTCGAGCCGAGCACCTGCACCTGGCGGAAGAAGATCTGCCTGAGGTCCACCTCCGGCTTGTAGCCCGACGTGGCGCCGCAGGTCACGACGCGCCCGCCGCGCGCGGTCGCCACGATGCTCTTGGTGAACACCTCGCCGCCGACGTGCTCGATGACGGCGTCGACGCCGCGCTTGTTCGTGAGGCGCTTGCACTCCGCGAGGAAATCGTGCGTCGCGTAGTTGATGACCTCGTCGGCGCCGAGCTCGCGCGCTCGCGCCGCCTTCTCGTCGGTGCCGGTCGTCGCGATCACGCGAGCGCCCATCAGCTTGCAAAGCTGGATCGCCATGCTCGAGACGCCGCTGCCGGCCGCCTGCACGAGCACCGTCTGCCCGAGTTTCACCTCGGCGCGCCGCATCACCATCTGCCACGCCGTGATCGACACCAGCGGGATCGACGCCGCGTCCGTGAAGCTCAGGCCCTCGGGCATCGGGACGAGGTTCGTGTCGGGGACGTTGATCTGGCGCGCGTAGCCGCCCTGCGCGCTCTCCCCCATGATGCGGTACTTGGCGCAGAGGTTGTCGTCCCCGTCGAGGCAGCGCTCGCACACGCCGCACGTGAGCCCTGGGTTGACCATCACCTTCTGCCCCACCGTCACGCCGCGCGCGCCCGGCCCGAGCGCCTCGATCTCGCCCGCCACGTCCGAGCCGAGCCGGAACGGGAACTCGTATTTCACGTTCGGCAGCCCGCGCCGCGTCCAGAGATCGAGGTGGTTGAGCGCCACCGCGCGCACGCGCACCCGCACCTCGCGCGGCCCCGGCTCCGGCAGCTCGAAGGCGCCCCACTGGAGGACCTCCGGCCCGCCCGTCTCGTGCATCAGGATGCCTTCGGTCTGCATGGTTCGCTCCTCGTCAGCGCGCGTCCGCGACAAGCTTCGTGAGGCGCGGCGTGATGTGCTCGACGGCGCCTTCGCCCTTGACCGCGCCCTCGGTGGCATCGCTCGTGGCCTTGCCGTCGTCTCCGGGGACGCCGAAATACGGGATGTAGCCCGGCGCGTAGCCGGCGGCGCGCAGCCGATCGCCGTCGCGGTCGGCGTCGAAGACGAGCAGGCTCAGCGTGGGGAACGTCGCGTCGAGCTCGCCGGCCTCGGCCGCGCGGTGGAAGCGCTGGCACGGCTCGCACCAGGTCGCGCCGATGTAGACGAGGAGCTTGCGCCCGCGCGCGCGCGCCCCGTCGCGCTCCGCCTTCACGACCGCAGGTACGTCCCCCGCGGGGGCCGCGATGAGCTCGACGCCCCTGGCCTTCGTGGCGGCCGAGCTCGGGGCGGTCGAGGCGGAAGGCGCCGATTTCTGCGGTGAAGGGTCCGCCTCGGCCGGATCCGTCGTGCGACAGGCGACGAGCGCACCGAAAAGAAAGGCGAGCGCGAGGCGGGTCATTCGGGCGATGATCTATGGCATGTCGCGAGAGCTTCGTGAAGCACCCGAGCGCACCCTCGACGGGCGCGGCCTGCCCCGGTACGGCTCGTACGCCGGAGGCCTCGAGCGCGTCGAGCTCCCCGCCGTCTCGGCCCTGACGCGGTTGCGCCGGCGCAAGCGCTGGCTCTACGTCGCCCTCGCGAGCGAGGACCTCTACGTCGCCTTCGCCGCGGTCGACGTCAGCTACGCGTCGAACGCGTTCTTCTTCGCCTACGACGCGCGCAGCCAGACGATGCTCGCGCGCGCGAGCGTCACCGGTACGCCGCGGATGGTCACCCTCGACGACGCGCTGCCGCGCGCGGGCCACGCCGTCGTGCGCCACCGCGCGCTCACGGCCCGCATCGTCACGACCCGCGGGGGTGTCCAGCTCGACGTCCGGACGCCCGAGACCCAGCTCGAGGCCACGCTCGCTCGCACGGGCGCGCCACCGCCGATCACCGCCATCGCGGAGCTGAAGGGCGGCGTGCAGGTCACCGAGAAGGCCGGCCTGCTCGCGTGCCGCGGCCGCATCGAGACGCGCGGCGTCACGCGCCCGTTCGAGGCGCTCGGCGGCTACGATTTCTCGCACGGCCTGCTCGAGCGCCACACCGCGTGGAACTGGGCCTTCCTCCTCGGCCGCGCGCGGAGCGGCGAGCTCTGCGCGGTCAACCTCGTCTCCGGCTTCGTGGGCGAGGGCGAGTGCGCGGTCTGGACGCCCGGCGGAGTCTTCCCGCTCGGCGAGGGCCGCTTCGACTTCGATCGCGCCGACCCGATGAAGCCATGGTCCGTCGAGACGGACGACGGCGCGCGGCTGCGCTTCGCGCCGGGCGCCGTGCATCGAGAGGACAAGAACCTCGGCGTGGTGCGGTCGCGGTTCGTGCAGCCCGTCGGCGTGTGGTCGGGCGAGGTCCCGTGCAACGGCAAGACCCTCGAGATCGGGGGCGCGCTGGGTGTCGCCGAGGATCAGGACGTGATCTGGTGACTACCGATGCAGCATCGCGTACGCGAGGTACGCGAGCAGCACGAAGCACGTCGCCAGCGCGCTCAGCAGCAGCCAGGCCGGGGTCCGGGTGGGGCGCGG
>DATIQP010000903.1:0-13192 GCA_035470765.1 Polyangiaceae bacterium
CGCCTCCGACAGGATCAGCCCCGCCTGCGCGCGCTGCGAGTAGTACGTCGCCATCAGCGGGGTCGGCACGTGCTCGCGTGTCGCGCGACCGCGCGTGAGCGGCGCCATCAGGATGCGGTTCTTGGCCTCGTAGCGGCCCAGGCGGATGGGAGCGAAGAGCGATGGCATGATGGATGATCGGCGAGATGCCGAGCCATCATCGGGAAGTGACGTTCGACGGTCAAGGCGTGGTGGCGTCGCTGCAGGCCCTTCGCCGAGGACGGCGCACGCCTGGACCGTCTCGCCGCCGCGCTGCCGTGAGCGCGGCAAGCTGGGCAGGGCGCGCCGGCTGCCCGTCAGGGAGCCTTGGACGACGAAGACGACGAGGTCGCAGCGGGGCCCTGGCTCCTGCAGGCCTCGCCGGAGACGGCGTTCATCGTCCAGCTCGGATAGGAGACGTAGGTCGCGCGGCACCCGCACGCCGTCACCCCGTATTGGCCACTGGCGATCTCGGTGATCTCGGACTCGTGGACCGGACAGCCGAGATCGAACGTGGCGCGCTCCGCGAGGCTCGCCTTCATGCTCGTGCAGGAGGCCGCGGCCAAGAGGAGGGCAAGGACGAGGGTTCGCATGGCGGACGTATGTACCTCCATCGCGAGGCCCTGTGACCACCCGCGTCGAATGCCCTCGCAAGGCGCCGATCTCGCACACGCTCCAACCCCCCGAGTAATGCCGAACGGCGCGAAGTTTCACATGCGCAGTTCAGGGGAACGATCCCCATCCACGGGTACCGCTGGTCCTCGTCCTTCACCCGCGGAGGTTCCAGTTCAAGAGGACCACGTCGCCCTGCAGCGCGAGAGCGGCCGAGCGCGTGGGCGATGGACGCGGGCGCTCGGCCTCGAGCTCGGCGAAGAGCGGGACGAGGTCGCCTCGCACACGGGCGGAAGACACCCGCGCGGCCCTCTCGCGGACGCGGCTCCAGCGACACTCGTCTTCGCTGGCGATCTCGCGCAAGCTTGCCGCGACGTCCGCGGCCCAGCGGCAGACCGCGGCGACGTACTCGCGCGCGGCCGCCAAGGGCGAGCCGGACCGCTCCTCGGCGGCGACGAGGGTGGCGAAGAGCGCTTCGACCGCGTCGCGGACGCCGGCGAGGATCTCCAAGCAGCGCCGGACTTCGCGACCCTGCGGGGACCGCCCGAGCGCGCGCGCGCACTCCTCGGCGACGGCGAGGCGCGAGTCGAGGACGAGCAGCCCCTCCGACCAGTGCGCGGAGCTCGTGGCCCCCTGGGGGCGGCTGAAAGGAACGACGACGGCGGCCTGCGCCGCGGGATAGAGGACGTGCGCGAGGGTCATCGGATTTCTCCTTCTTGCGAGTTGCGGGCGACGACGACGGGCTCGTCGTGTTGGGGCTGCTCGGGTCGTTCGGACTGGGCCGCGGGGGGCGCGGCGCAGCCGAGCGTCTCTTCGCCCTGCGTGCAGTGGAACGAGAGCGACCCAGCGACGTGCGGATAGAGCTGGAAGCCGACCTCGAGGTCGAGCGAGCGTTCGCTCTCGAGCAGGGCGATGTTCTCCGCGGACAGAGGGCCGATCGGGAGCTCGGCGGCGACGGGCGCGGCCTCGGCCGGTGCCGAGGTGGTGGGCCCGGCCAGAGCGGCGGGCGCGGACGGCGTCGCCGCCGCCGGCGCGGGTGCCGCGGCGGCTACCTGCGGCGCCGCGACACGAAAGGAAATCGCTCCGCGGGAAGCGCACCCCGTGAGGGCGCCGGCGAGGCCGCACGCGCAAAGCAGGAATGTGATGCGACCAGGGTTTTCGAACCGCTTCATGATGCCCTCCATGCAGGCGATATTGGCGCGCGCGGCTCGAGCCGCCATGTGCCGGAAGTCACAAGCACGCTCCGCCGTCAGTCGAGTTGCGACACGACCGCAGATTGCAGACTGCGGGCCAACGTCGCTCGTCGCGGAAAACCGCGGACTTTGGCGCGTGCGCCAGCGGTAGCGTGCAACCTGCTTCACTCGCGCACGCGGCTCACTGCACGCTCGCCCTCGGGTGCAACGACGTGGGAGCCGACGTCGCCATCGAGGGACCGCTTCCTTTGCAGCGGCGCGCCGCTCGACCTAGTCTCGCGATGCAGCATCGGCAGTTCGAGCTCGACGCCGATTTCCAGGAGTTTCTCACCGATCCGACGCGGTATGGCTTCCGGGTGATCCACGTCCCGCAGTCGAGCAACGAAATCGTCCTGCGGCACGACGTAGACCCGGGGTTAGGTGTCCGGCGGTCCCATCTCCGTCACGCCGGCCGACGAGCGGCTCGTCGCGGATCAGTCGCCGCGCAGCGCGCGCGCTTCTCGTGCCGCCGCGTGCTTGAGAAAGGCGAGCACCTTGGCGACACGCGGGATGCGCTTCTTGTCGGCCGGTGTCGCGGCGTAGAGGACGTGCTCCTCGACGGTCGGCCCAACGCGCACGAGATCCCCCGCTCGCCGCGCGAGCGCATGCGGCAGCACGGCCAGGCCTGCGCCGGCACGCGCGAGCGCGAGCGCCGCAGGCGCGTAATCGACGGTGGCGCACGTTGGAGCGCGCGCGGCGTGTCGCTCGAGCCACTCGCGGCCCGGCTCCTGCCCTTCGGCGAACCGCACCCATGGTCCGGTCGCCGGATCCGAGGGCGCGCCTCGTTTCGCCGACCCATACACACCCCAAGCCACACGACCCAGGCGAACGACGACGATCGCCGGCTCGGCGACGAACGCGCCCGGTGGCCGCAGGCGAAGCGCGATGTCGGCTTCGCCGCGCGTGAGCTCGACGAGCCGGCGCCCGACGACCAGGCCGAGCACGACTCCGGGCGCGCGGGCCGCGAGCTCGTGGACGTGGGGCGCGACGAGCGCCTCGACCAGGATGCTGCTCGTCGCGAGACGGACGACGCCCCGCTCCTCGTCGGCGGCTAGGCTCGCCGCCGTGCGGTTGGCCGCTGCGATCGCGACCTCGACGTCCGCCGCGCGCTCGAGGAGGGTGCGCGCGTGTGCCGTAGCTTCGAGCTCGCCTCGGGCGCGGGTGAACAGCGGGACGCGCAGCCGCGCCTCGATCGCAGCGACGCGCCGCCCGACCGTCGTATGGCTCACCCCGAGGCGTCGCGCGGCACGGAGGTACGAGCGCTCACGCGCGACGACGAGGATGGTCTGCAGCTCTTCCCAGGTCACGTGTGCAGTATCGCACAGTCTGTGTGCATAGACGTGAGTGGCGAGGGCCGCCGAGCGTCCTACATTCCACGCCAACCAAGGAGCTCGTCTTGAAGCCACTCGACCCCGACCGCGACCGTTGGTTCCTCGGAACCCTAATGCACTTTCACGTTCGGGGCGCGGACTCCGGCGGCCGGATGAGCGTCACCGAGCAGGTCGCGCGGCGCGGGTTCTCGCCGCCGGTCCACGTCCACTCCCGCGAAGAAGGGATGATG
Source organism: Polyangiaceae bacterium (assembly GCA_035470765.1). Taxonomy (GTDB): domain Bacteria; phylum Myxococcota_A; class Polyangia; order Polyangiales; family Polyangiaceae; genus DASXHD01. Next base: position 3,424 of record DATIQP010000903.1, read on the forward strand.
TACGTCCTCGAGGGAGAGCTCGGCGTAGTCGTCGGCGACGAGCGGCGCACGGTCCGCGCCGGCGAGGCGATCTTCCTCCCGCGCGACGTGCCCCACTCGTTCTTCGTGGAGTCCGAGCGCGCGAGGCTGCTCGAGGTCTCGACGCCGGGAGGGGCCGACGAGTTCTACCGATCTTGTGGGACACCGGCCGAAGTCGCCGATCTCCCGCCGCTCGCGCCACCGAGCCCGGAGACGCTCGCGCTCCTCGACGTGAACGCCCGCAGCCACGGTACGACGCTCCTGGGGCCGCCGCTCGCGCGCTGAGCGGCTCGTCATGCGCCGCGATGGCGCCTCGCTCCGCCGGTGGCGCCGCACGAGCGTATGATCCGGGGATGCGAATCCACCGAGTGGCCCAGTGGGCCGGGGGTGCGTTGGTGCTGATCGCGTCTCGAGCGCACGCGGGGAACGCGCTCACGGTGTCGGATCCCACGCTCGATCCGCCGACGATCGTCACGCTCGGCGTGCAGATGCTGATCACCGGGGACGACAACTTCGACGCGACGGTGACCGTTCGCTACAAGAGATCGAGCGACACGACGTTCAAGACCGGCATGCCGCTCTTTCGCGTGCACCCCGAGCAGCTCCAGAGCAACGTGCCGCCTGCGCAGTTCGCGGGGAGCCTCTTCGATCTCCAACCGAACACGAGCTACGACATCGAGCTTCACGCGATCGACCCCGACGGCGGCGACTTCGTGAAGACGCTCACCGGGAAGACGCTGCCCGTGCCTGGCGATCCGCCGAACCCGCACGTGGTGAACGTCACCGACCAGACGACGCTCCAGGCCGCGGTCGACGCCGCGCAGCCGGGCGACGTGATCGTGCTCGCGAACGGGACGTACGGGCCCTACCTGAACGTGTCCGCCTCGGGCGCGCCGGGCAACCCGATCGTCATCCGCGGCGCGAGCCAGAGCGGTGTCGTTCTCGACGGCGGGGGCTGCACCGCGTGCAACGTCGTCGAGTACTACAACACGGGCAACGTCCACCTCGAGAACCTCACGATCCAGAACGCGTCGCGCGCGATTCGCGTCCAGTCGAACGGGACGTCGGGCGAGGTCTTTCGATATCTGCACATCAAGAACGTGACGCTCGGGATCACGACCAACGCGGACGCGAACGGCTACTACGTCGCCGACAACGTGCTCGAGGGCCGCCTGGTCTGGCCGCAGGTGTACCGCGACGATCAAGGCGCCCACGCGAACGACGACGGCATCAACATCCGCGGCAGCGCCAACGTCATCGCCTACAACCGCATCAGCGGCTTCGGCGACGCCATGAAGACCGAGCAGGATTTGGTGCGCGCGAACGACTTTTACGGCAACGACGTGCTCTGGACCTACGACAACGGCATCGAGCTCGACGGCTCGTACGGAAACACGCGGGCGTTCCGGAACCGCTGGATGAACGGGTACGCGCCGACGAGCTTCCAGCCGATCTTCGGGGGGCCTGCGTACCTGTTCCGCAACGTGATCGTGAACGTTGCCGACGAGCCCTTCAAGCTGCACGCCCTCGGCGGGGTCAGCTCGCCGTCGGGCGGTCTCATCCTGCACAACACCGTCGTGAAGGCGGGCTCGAGCCTGCAGCTGAGCACGGCGGACGTCGCGGGCAACTTCGTGTTCGACGACAACCTCTTCGTCGCGAACCCGAGCGACAACTATTCGGTTCGCTGGGACACGCCGATCGTCGACCCGACGACGCTGCTGGACTACGACGGCTATTACCCCGACGGTTTGTTCGAGCTCGGATATTCGAACACCGGGACGAACAAGACCTATCCCAGCTTCGCCGCGGTGCAGGCGTCCGGGCGATTCGAGCAGCACGGGCTGCTCGTCTCTGCTTCGAGCTTCGCGAGCGGGCTGAGCGCGCCGCCCTCGTACCAGCCGCTCCTGCCGTCCGCGGACGTGACGCTGGCGAGCGGATCGCCCGCCATCGACAAGGGCGTCGTCATCCCGAACGTCAACGACGGCTTCAGGGGCGCCGCGCCCGACCTCGGGGCCTACGAGCTCGGTTGCCCCGTGCCGACGTACGGCCCGCGCCCGCAAGGCGTCGACGAGAGCAACACGAGCTTCGATTGCACCGGCGGAGCGACCGGCGACGGCGGCTCGAGCGGCGACGGGGGCGCGAACGGGGACGGCGGCGCCCAGAACCCGGGCTCGAGCGGCGGCTGCGGCTGCACCACCGCGGGCGACCGCGCGCCCTTTGCTCCGTTCGCGGCCGTCGCGCTCGGGCTCGGTCTCGCCCTGCGCCGTCGTCGCTCGTAGGCACCTCAGGCGGCGAGCGCGACGGCCGCCGCTCGGGGGCTCGCCATTCGGGTCCACCTTCACCGAGCCGGCCAGCACGCTGCGCGCCGCTTCGGCGGCTCGACGACCCCCGTCGAGCGCTTTGGTCGAGGCGGGGGTAGGGCGCGCGCTGACGAAGAAATGACCGTCTCGGGCCGAGTCTCGCCGTAGGGTCTTTGCCGCAGTGACGCTCCAGATCCCGCGCTCCGCGTTCTCCTCGGCGCCTGACGCGCCTGCGTCCCCCCACGCCGCGCCCGTGGCCGAGCACGCGCGGGCGGCGGCGAGGGTGCACCGGCCGCTGAACGTCGCGCGCACGCTCTTTCACGTCGCTTCGGGAGTGGTCGCGCTCTCGTTGCTTCGCGTCATGCCCTCGCGCGCGTGGCTCGTCGGCGCGGCCGCCGCCTTCGCGACGTTCGCCTGGACGTGTGAGGTCCTACGCCGGCGCAGCGCGGCCGTGAACGAGCGGCTCATGCGCTTCTTCGGACCGGTCGCGCACGCGCACGAGTGGCACCAGGTCAACTCCGCAACTTGGTACGCGACGGCTCTCGTGCTCATGGCGCTCTTCGTGCCGCTCCATGCAGCCGAGGTCGGCGTCGTGGTGCTCGCCGTGGCCGATCCGATGGCTGGCTTCTTCGGCCGTCGCTTCGGGCGGCGCCGTCTCGCGTCGGGCCGCTCCTTCGAGGGCGCGGCGGCGTTCGTGGTGACCGGCGCGCTCGCGGCCTTCGCCTGGATGAAGGCGGCGGGCACCTTCGAGGCTTCACGCCTCGGCCTCGCGGCGCTGGCCGGCGTCGTCGGTGCGGCGGTCGAGCTCTTCGTCTCGCGCGTCGACGACAACCTGGCGATCCCCGTTGCGACGTCGCTCGCCGTCGCCGTGGCCGCGCTCGTCTAGTCCGCGGCTCTCCGGATCAGAGCCTCGTCGTGCGGCGCGCGACCTTTCCCGAGAGCGCGTAGAAGGTGCTGCCGAGCGCGCGCTTCGCGTGATAGATCGCCCGCCCGTCCCTCTGCGGGATGATGTAGAGCGAGCCTCCCTCGAGCCCGCGGAGCGCGGCGCGCGCGACGCCCTCAGCCGTCCAGTTGGCGTTCTCGACCAGCTTGGCGGATGCGGCGCGCAGTCTTTCCGGGCTGCGCTGCGCCTTGTGGATGTTCGTGCGGAAGAACGTGGGGCAGAGCGCCGAGACCGTGATGCCGTCCTCCTCGAGCTCGGTGCGTAACGTCTCGGAGAGGGCGATGACGCCCGCCTTGGTCACGTTGTAGGGGCCCATGTACGGCGCGCTGACGAACCCGGCCGCCGAGGCGACGTTCAGGATCCAGCCGCGACCGGCCTTCTTCATCGACGGAACGGCGAAGTGGCAGCCGTGGATCACGCCGAGCAGGTTCACGTCGATCGCGAACCGCCAGTCCTCGAGAGGGACCTCGCCGACCGCGCCGACCACGGCGACGCCGGCGTTGTTCACGAGCACGTCGACCCCACCCCATCGCTCATCCGCGTGATCGACGAGCCGCTTCACGTCGTCTGCGCTGCGCACGTCGGCGCGCAAAGCGTCGGCCTGACCTCCTGCCGCGCGCGCCGTGGCCGCCGTCTCCTCGGCGGTGGCGAGATCGATGTCGCTGGCGACGACACGCGCGCCTCGGGAGGCGAGCTCGAGCGCGATGGCACGCCCGAACCCGCTGCCCGCGCCCGTTACGATCGTGCGCGCGCCGTGGAGGAGCTTCTTCATGGTGCCGTTCACGGTACGCGCCCGCTCGAGCGAGTGGAAGGCGGTTCGGTGCCGCTCGTCATCGCGGCCACTTCGCGCCGAACGCGGTCGCGCTCACGATCGAGCTGCTCGCCCGTCGCGCCCAGCCGCGTGACCAGCCGCTCGACCATCGCGAGCGCCACCTCGCCCTCGGCCGAGACGACCTCGGTGGCCCCCGCGAGCGTGAGCGCGGGGACGTCTCGGAGGTAGTTGGCGCGCGAGAGGACGACGAGCGCGGGGTTGAGGTGCTTCGCCATCTGGATGACGGCACCGGGCGGGCTCGACGACGTGCAGATGAGGCTCCCCGCCGTGGCGACGCCGGCGCGCTCGAGGATCTCGCGCTGCGAGGCGTCGCCGTAGACGGCCTCGATCCCGCGGACGCGAAGCGAGGCCACGGTCTCGTGGTTGAGCTCGACGACCGTGGGCTCGAGGCCGTTCTCGGAGAGCAGCCTGGTGAGGCTCTGCCCGACCGGGCCGTACCCCACGACGATGACGCGGTAGCCCGGCTCCTTCGCTGGGGGGACCAGCTCGCGCGCCTCGCCTTTGGGGCGGAGCCACCGCCCCAGCGCTCGCGAGATGGGCGCGGCGAGGCCGAGCAGCAGTGGGTTGACGGTGATGGAGACGACCGAAGCGGCGACGAGCGACTGCGAGGCGCGCGCAGGCAAGATACCGAGCTGCGCGCCGAGGCTGGCGACCACGAACGAGAACTCTCCGATCTGACCGAGGCCGAGGGCGACGTGGGTCGCGGTGCTCGCCGAACGGCGGAGCGCGAGCATGACGACGAGCGCGACGAGGGGCTTCGCGATCCAGATCGCGCCGAGCGTCGCCAGCGTGAGCGGCAGGCTCTCCGCGATCTTCGTGGGGTCGAGGAGCATGCCGGTGGCCACGAAGAACACGACGGCGAAGGCGTCGCGCATGGGCAGCGCCTCCGAGGCGGCGCGAGAGCCGAAGTCGGTCTGGCCGACGACGAGCCCGGCCAGGAACGCTCCGAGGGCCATGGACGCGCCGAAGAGCTCGGCCGAGCCGAGGGCGAGACCGAGCGTGAGGACGAGGACCGCCAGCGTGAACAGCTCGCGCGAGCGAGTCCGCGCGACCACGCCCAGCAAGAGGGGGATGACGCGTCGCCCGACGAGCCACGTGACGATCAGCAAGCCGGCGAGCTTCCCCAGGGCGATCGCCACCGACGAAGCGAGCTGGCCGACGCTCGCGCTCGCGCTTCGGCCGGCGAAGAGCGGCACGAGCACCACGACCAGGACGACGAAGAGATCCTCGACGAGCAGCCAGCCGACGGCGACGTGACCGGCGGGCGTCTGGAGCAGATCGCGGTCGGCGAAGATGCGCAAGAGGACGACCGTGCTGGCCGCGGCGAGCGCGAGCCCGTAGAGGAGGCTCGCGCCGAGATCCCATCCGAACGCCCTCGCGGTGAGAAACCCCGCTCCCGTCGCCGCGGCGATCCCGCCGACGGCGCCCGGCAGCGCGACGCTCTTCACGGCGAGCAGCTCGCGGACGTGGAGGTTCAAGCCGACGCCGAACATGATGAGGATGACACCGAGCTCCGCGAACTGGCTCGCGATGCCCGTGTGCACGGTGAGCCCGGGCGTGAACGGTCCGACGACGACCCCGGCGAGCAGGTACCCGACGATGGGCGAGAGCCGGAGCTTATGCGCGAGCAGACCGAGCAAGAGCGCGGCTGTCAGCGCGCTCGCCAGAGTCAGGACGATGCCCAGCTCATGCTCCACGTCGTTCGGATAGGGCGGGCCGGTCGCTACAACAAGGCGCAGGAGCCTCCGCACGTGACTCCCGGCCCGCGCCGCCTCGAGCGTGGATGCCACCCTCGGTGTCGCGCGCACGAACGCGCTAGCATTGCTCATGCGCTTCCGCCGGCTCGTGGCCCGTATCGCCGTCGTGACCGGCGCGGCGCTCGTCATGGCGTGCGGGTCGGCGCCCAAGCCGACCATCGCGGCGCAGAGAGTCGAGGTTCGGTGGATGACCTCCGTTCGAGCGTCGGACCCGCTCGTGGGCAAGGCCTACGACGTGCAGAAGCGCGCGCTCGTCTCGCCGGAGCGCGCGGAAGCCGCGACCTTCGACGCTCGCTTCGTGTTGCTCGGCGAGAAGCACGACAATCCGGATCATCACCGGCTTCAAGCGCACGCGCTGGAGGCGCTCGTCGCCCACGGCCGCCGTCCGGCCGTGCTCTTCGAGATGATCGATCTCGACTTGCAGCCAGCCCTCGACGCGTACCTCGCGCGCGGACAGCCGACGGTGGACGGTCTTGCGAACGTCCTCGAATGGGACAAGCGCGGATGGCCGGCGTGGAGCATGTATCGACCGATCTTCGAGGTCGCGCTCGCGGCGCGACTGAAGATCTTCGCGACGGGGCTATCGCGAGAGATCGTGCACAAGGTCGTCAAGGAAGGACTCTCCGCGCTCCCGCCCGACGTCGCCGCGCGCGTGCGGCTGAAACCGCTCGCGCCGGAGCTCGCGGCGTCGCTCGACGCGGAGATCAAGGCGTCGCACTGCGGCATGCTCCCCGACTCGATGATCGCCCCGATGAGCCTCGTCCAACGCGTGAAGGACGCGTGGATGGCGGCGCTCATGGTCGCGCACGCGACCGCCGACGGCGCCGTGCTCGTCGCGGGCAACGGTCACACGCGCGGCGATCGCGGCGTGCCGTACTACCTGGCCGCGCTCGAGCCCGGCGCGCGCGCCGTCACGGTCTCGTTCGTCGAGGTGAATGGCGCGAGCGAGCCGTCCGAGTACGCCGCCGACGAGCCCGCGAGCTATCTCGTCTTCACGCCGCGCGTCGACGACGACGATCCGTGCGCGAAGCTCCGCCACGGAGGCTAGTCGATGCTTTCACTTGCGCGTGGGCCGCGGCGAGCTGGCCGGCACGCCGTGAGCTTCCTTGTAGGCGCGCCAGCACTCGGGGCATCGCCACTCGACGCGGTAGTCGTTGTTGGCGAGGCGCTCCCGGAGGAGTCGCCAGCCGTACCGCTGGCTGATCAGCGTGTAGTTGGTGTCCGTCGGGGGCGCGTGCTTCCCGCAATCCACACAGACTTCTTCTGCTTCCGTCTCGGACATCGTCGCCTGCGGCCGCCGTCCCACCCCGCCGACGTGGTTGGTATTCTTGCTCCGACGTGCCCCGGGCACGTTGCTCTCATTGTAGCGAGCCTGCCTCGGGGACGGCAACGACTCGCGCTTGGGCGACGCCGGCGACGCCCCCAGCTCGCGAGCACGGGTCAATCCGCCCCTAAATACGGCTGAGCCACACCCTCCGGCGCACCTTGGGAAACCGAAACGCGAGCGTTCTCGGCTACGTCTCCTTCAAGCCCAAATCCCGACCGAAGGGGTCGAGCGGGGCGCGCGTCGAGGGGGGGCCGGGGGCGGAGCCGCTCGCGGAGAGCCAGCAGCGGTCGTTCGACGGCGTAATACGCGACGGTGGCGACCGCGACGCTGCCCGCGAGCCCCACGAGGAAGACCGCGATCGTGCGCTCGTCGCCGAGGACGCGCTTCGCCGCCGCCACGACCGGGACGTTGAGCAGGTAGATGCCGTAGCTCACCGTGCCGACGTGGCGCACGGCCTTGTTCTCGAGCACGGGGGCGAGCAGGTGGTCCGGACGAACGCACACCGCGCCGACGAGCGCGGCCATCGCGGTCTGCGCGAGGAGCAGCGGCCACGCGTACACGGCCGAGAGGACGAGGACGAGCAGCGACACGGGCGCGCTGGCGCGGTGCCGCAGGCTCGCCTCGAGCACCCCGGCCCGTACACCGATTGCGCAGAGTGCGCCGAGGCATATGGGCGTCGCGATGCTGCGGAGCATGCGCAGCGCGAGCCCGCTCGCGAGCACCCCGTCGAGCATGCCGCGCTCGGCCGCCTGATCGAGCCAGAAGAGGAGCCCCATCGCGAGCGCCGGAAGAACCAGCCCGCGCGAGGCGCGCACGATCCACGGCCACATGAGATAGAACTGTTCCTCGGCGGCGAGCGACCAGCCGAACGCGAACACGATGCCGTGCGGCACGCTCCAGTCGACGAACCAGTTCGAGGTGTAGGTGGCGTGCGCCGGCAGGCTTGCGAGGAAGTGGTCGCGCACCGGGCCGTGCTCGCGCGCGAAGAGCGCGTGCAGCACGAACGCCCCGAGGACCAGGTAATACAGCGGGAAGATACGAACGCTCCGGCGGGCGTAGAAGCGCGGCAACGAGACGGTACCGGTGTCGTCGCGCTCCCGGAGCAGCAGCGTGGTGATCAAGAAGCCGCTGATGGCGAAGAACAGATCGACGCCGAGCGGGCCGCGACCGAGCACGCCCTCGAGCGGTCGTGGCGTCGCGTGGTGCCAGACGACCGGGACGATCGACAGCGCGCGCAGCCCGTCGAGCGAGTTGAACCGGCGGCTGTCCACGGCGGCAGCTTACTGCGGAAACTGCCGATGGTACTCGGTTACCGCAGCTTCGTCGGCGTGACCGTGAGCTGGTAGCGCTTGTGATCGTCGTCGAGGCTCGTGACGACCGTGGCCTTGCCGGGCTCCGCGAGGGCTTCGCCGCGCGCGACGAGCTTGCGCACGTCCGACGGGGCCTCGAGGGCGCTGAGCTCGCTCGACACGACCAGGAGCAGCGCGTCACCTCGCATGAAGTAGCTCGCGACGAGCTTGAGGCCGACGTCTTGGCGCGGGCCCGCGGCCGGCGTCCCGGCGGGTGCGAGCGAGACGTTTCGTCCGACGAGCACATCGCCGTGCTCGCCCTCTTCGAGATTGAGCGTGAACGCAGTGTTGCGTGTGGCGCCGGCGACGTCGCTCGCAGCAAGCACGAAGTCCAAGCGATACACGGGGCGATCGGGTGGGCGGGCCGCGGCGCGCGGCGACTCCGTGAGCTGCTGCCGCGCGCAAGCGGGCGCGGCGAGACCCATGAGGAGGGGAACCCAAGCGGCGGTCTTCATGCGAGCACGCGAGTGCAACGCTCGTGCCCGATCGCATCAGGCGCAACCGCGCGAGTCTTCTCGTCGCGCACCTGGACGTGCGCCGACAGCTTGTCAGCGCGGACCTTTTGCCGTGTCAGATCGTCCGGCGGTCACCGAAGGTACACGCCGTCCACGCCCACCTTGCCGGCTCCGTTCAGCACGTACACGCCCGCGGAGCCGCCCTTCACGTTGAACTGGATCGTTCCACCGTCCGGCACGGTGATGGTGTTGCCGGTCACGGCGTCCGTGTACGTGCCGCCCTTCACTCCGCCGACGCTGATCGTTGCCCCGTGCTGGCTCAGGCCGACGACCGCGTACGCGGCGCCGTGGTCGAAGTTGCGTACGGTCCAGAACGAGTCCGCGCTGTCGCCGAAATTCTCCATCACGCCTTTCTGGAGCGCCGCGCTCGACTGGCGGATCTGATTGAGCCGCCTCACGTGCCCGACGAACGCGTTGGAGGTCGTCGCCGCGAGGTTCTGCGGCAGCAGGTTGTCGCCGAAGTACGCCCGGCCGGAGTTGTCGTGCGGGGCGTCGTTGCCGTCGATCTCGAGCCCCTGCTTGAAGCGGATCTCGGTGCCGTAGAAGAGCGCCGGGATCCCGCGTACGAGCCAGAGGAGGTCGAGCGCCGAGGCGAGCGCCTCGTCGGTGCCCGCGAACCGGTACTTCCAGTCGTTCTGGGGGCCGATGTCGTGGTTGTCGAGGAAGGTGACGAGCTTGGTGGCGTCCCCGTAGAGGCCGTCGCGGGCGAACACGGCCGAGAGCCCCGA
>DATIQP010000904.1:0-6062 GCA_035470765.1 Polyangiaceae bacterium
CGACGGCGTCAGCTCCACGGAGGTGGCGAAGACGGCGTATCTGGGCCTCGATCCATCGATCGACAAGGCCATCACCCTCGGCTTTCAGGGCTTCAACGCCGCGCTCGGGGCCAACATCCCGCCTCAAACGGCCAGCGGCGATGCGGGCGGTTCGATGACCATCACCGGTCAGGTCGACCAGGGCACCTCGACGAACAAGACCATGCGCCTGCAGGAAGCGCTCGTCGCCTACTCGGACGACAGCACGGTCGCGTACGCGACCGCGATGGCGCTGCCCGAGCTCGACATGGACCTGAAGAACGTCCCGACGGGGACCGTGACCGGCTCGCTCACCGGCGAGTACAAGATGACCGGGTCGCTCTCCGGGACCGTCTCGCTCGCCATCACCTTCTCGAGCCAGCTCGAGCCGGGCGCTTCGCCCAACCAGGTCGAGCGCATGCCCGGGACGACGCGCGTCGTCGGAACCGCCCAGGCGGGCGGCGGCTCCTACTCGATCGACATCACCCGCTAGCCGAGGCTCGTCCGAGGCTGTGTGCGTGTGCCAGGCAGCACACGCACCTAGCTCAGGGGCACACGAGCGACGGGCGGCAGACGGCGTGGTTCTGCGCGTTGGGGCAGCAGAGATCGAGCGGCGAGCACGTCTGGCAGTCGGTGCAGGTGGCCACGCAGTTGGGTCCGAAGCACGGGATCACGCCGCAGCACGCCGTCGCGTAGGAAGGGACGAGGTTGGGGCACGTGTTTCCCTCCGGCAACGGCCCGTCGTAGCTCCCCGCGTCGTCGGGGACGTAGGTGATGTCCGGCACGGCCTCGCACGCGAGGCACGCCGACGCGAGGCCGGCGACGGCGACGAGCGCGCGCATCAGAACCGCCCTCCGAGGGCCATGCCGCCGGGCGCCGGCGCGAGCCACGCGGCGGGCGAGGTCTTGGTGGGGCCGAGCGCGATCAGGACGATGCCCGACGCGAGGCCCGCGACCGCGAGACCGGCGGCCACCCAGGCGACGGGCCCGAGCACGAACGCGGTCGTTCGAAGGCCTTCGATCTCGCTCTGGCGCGAGAGCGGACACGTGTCGTTCGGGCAGTCGGCCTGGATCGACGCGATGGTGTCGTGCCGGAAGAACAGCGCGACGCCCGCGCCGATCGCGCTCGCGCCGCCGGCGACGAGGAACGCGATGCCTACGTCGCGCCGGGTGTTCGATGTCACGGGCGGCACTGGCGGGACGGTGACGATCGCGGCGGGCGCGAGCTGGACCGACACGGGCGCGCGGCCGCCGGCGGTCACGTTCACGGTCATGCGGGCGGGCTTGGCCTCCGGAGCCTGCACCTCGAGCGTGTGCGGGCCCGCGTCGAACAGGAGCGGCGCCTTCAGCTCCTCGCGCGTCAGCAGCTCGCCGTCCACGCGCACCTCGGCGCGATCGGCGCTCGGCCCCCGCACGTCGATCTCGACCTTGCCCATGGTCGCCGCCAGCTTCGACATGCGGTCGTTCGCGGCGTCGACGACGTCCTTCACCTGGGCATCGCCCCGGCCCAGCCGTAAGGCGAGATCGTAGGCGGCCAGGGCCTCGCGCTTGCGCCCGAGGGCGTCGAGACACGACGCGACGCGGAACTCGACCTGCGCGGTGTCTCGGACGGCGGCGACCTGCCGGAACTTCTCGAGCGCGACGTCGTTTCGCCCCGCTTGCTCGTCTTTCAGAGCGTCGTCGAACACGGCGCGTGCATGCTCGAGCGCGTCGCTGGACTGGCCGCGCGCGATCGTGGGCGAGCCGAGCAGCCCGGCGCAAAGCAAGCAAGCGAGATGACTCTTGAGCGACGCCATCGCGTGCTCGGACCATAGCACGCCGTGCCGAACGGACCGCAGGTGAGCTAGCATCGGCGCATGGTCGACAACCCCACCGACGCCATCGCACGCGTGATTCGCACTCCGAAGGGCGTCCCGCGCGTCTCGATCGTCGCCGGCCCGGCCGAGAAGCGCGTCCTGGCGATGACGCAGTCGCTGGCGACGGTCGGGCGGCACGAGACCAACGACCTCGTCGTCGCCGATCCGCAGGTCAGCGGAGTCCACCTCGAGCTCGCGCGCGTGGGAGAGCGCGTCCGCGTGCGCGACGCCGGCACGACGAATGGCACGTGGCTCGGCGCGCACCGCGTGACGGACGTCGAGCTGGGAGCGGGCGCGGAGCTGGCGGTCGGCGCGACCACGCTGCGCTTCGATTTCGACGCCGGCGCCGCCCCCGCGTCCCTCAGCGATCGGACCTCGTTCGGCGAGCTGGTCGGCGAGTCGACGCCCATGCGCGAGCTGTTCGCCACGCTCGAGCGCATCGCGCCGAAGAACCTGAGCGTGCTCGTCCACGGCGAGACCGGCACGGGCAAGGAGGAGGTGGCCAGGGCCATCCACGCCGCGTCCACCCGCAAGACCGCTCCGTTCGTCGTCATCGACGCGACGTCGCTCCCCGAGACGCTCGCCGAGGCGCTGCTCTTCGGCCACGAGAAGGGAGCCTTCACCGGAGCCACGGAGCGCCGCGTGGGGTTCTTCGAGGCGGCGCACGGCGGCACGATCTTCATCGACGAGATCGGCGAGCTGCCCGCGCCGCTGCAGGCCAAGTTCCTGCGCGTCCTCGAGCGACGGGAGATCGTCCGGGTCGGCAGCCACGAGCCGACCCCCGTCGACGTGCGCGTGATCGTCGCGACGCACCGCGATCTACGCAACGAGATCGAGGCCGGGCGCTTCCGCGACGACCTCTTCTACCGCCTCGCCCAGATCCGCGTTCGCCTGCCGCCGCTGCGCGACAGGCCCGAGGACGTCCCCATCCTCTGCACCAAGCTCCTGGCGAGCGTCTCCGAGCGTCGGCTGTCCGTCGACGCCACGGCGCTCGACCACCTGCGGGCGCAGCCGTGGCCAGGCAACGTGCGCGAGCTGCGCAACGTCCTCGCGCGCGCCGCGGCCCTGGCGACCGGCGACGTCATCCGCCGCGAGGACGTGGCCGGCGAGGGCGACGGCTTCCGCGGGACCCGCGACGAGCGCCGCGCGCTCGATCTCTCCGGGGCCTTCGCCGACGCCAAGCAGCGCGCGATCGAGCGGTTCGAGTCGGCCTACCTGGCAGCGCTCATGAAGCGGTGCCAGGGGAACCTCTCGCGCGCGGCCCGCGAGGCCGACGTGGCCCGCCACCACCTGCGCGATCTGCTCAAGAAACGCGGCCTCTACGGTACCTCGGAGGACGACGCGCCTGACCACGAGCCCGAGGCGTGAGATACTGAGGGCGTGCGGACCATCGCCGGCAAGCTTCGGCTGCTCGAACGGATCGCGATCGGCGGGATGGGCGAGGTCTACCGCGGGCAGAACCTGGCGACCGGCGGGGACGTCGCGGTCAAGCTGCTCGAGCCGTCGCTCGCCGACGACGACTCGCGAGAGCGGTTCCGCCACGAGGCCCGCGTCTCGGCCATTCTCACCCACCCGAGCGTCGTCCGCGTCTTCGACCTGCTGGAGGAGCCGGACGGCACGCTCGCGCTGGTCATGGAGCTACTCGCCGGCGAGACGCTCGAGCAGCGCCTCGCCAAGGGCCCGCTGTCTCCGGAGCTCGCCGTCGCGACGATGCACCCCGTTCTCTCGGCGCTCGACCATGCGCACGAGGTCGGCATCATCCACCGCGACGTCAAGCCGGCGAACATCTTCCTCGCCCTCGAGCCCAGCGGGGCCATCGCCCCGAAGCTGCTCGATTTCGGCGTCGCCAAGACGCACTCCTCGACGGTCAAGACGATGGACGGCAAGGTGCTGGGCACCGCGCGGTACATGTCGCCGGAGCAGGTGCGCGGCGAGCCGCTCGACGGGCGGAGCGACGTCTGGTCGGCGGCGGTCGTCACGTACGAGGCGATCACCGGACAGTCGCCGTTCGAGGCCCAGGACGGCCCCTCCTCCGTCTCGAGGATCCTCGAGAGCATGGTGGACCCGCACGAGCGGATCCCGCCGCGCCTGTGGCTCGTGCTCGAGCGCGCGCTCTCGAAGCAGAGCTACGAGCGCCAGGGGTCGGCGAGCGCGCTCGCGAGCGACATGCTCTCGGCGCTCGGCCTCTCGGCGGATCGGCTCCCTCGGCTGGCGTCCGATCGTCCACCTGTGCCTCGCCTCGAGACGCGCGGCGCGCTCCGGCCGGTCGTCGCGCCCGCCGCGACAGAGGCAGCCGCACGGCCGTCGGCGCGCCGGTTCCGCGCCTCGGTGGTCGTCGCGGCGTTCATCGGCGGCGCGGCCGTCGCGGGCAGCATCGTCGTGGGGGCGCGCTCACGCGCAGCCTCGCGCGAGGCCGCTCCACCGGCCGGCGCGATCCTCGTCGAGGCCGTCCCGTCGTTCCGTCACGTCGAAGCGGACGCCGGGCCCGCGCGCGCCGTGGCCACCGCGAGCGTGTCCGCCGAGCCTGCGCACCGCACCGTGCCGCGTCACCCCGCATCCGCCGCGCCGGCGCCCGCGGCCAAGCCCGTCGCGACGACGCCGGGCTTCTGAGCTCGCTCAGATCCGCACCCACGCCCAGCCGACGCCGAGCGCGACGGAGAGCGCGCCGGTGAGCGCGAGCAGCCCGCTCATCACCCTGGGCCGGCGGGCGAGACGTGCCAGCGGGATCCCCACGACGCCGGCGAGCGCCGACATGCCGAGCGTGGCGCCTGCGCCGTAGATGCCCAGGAACAACAGGCCGGCGCCGAACGACGGCGCCTGGCCGATCGCCAGCGCCGCGAGCGCGCCGCTCCCCGCGAGCCCGTGCACGACGCCTATCCCGAGCGGGCGCAACGACGAGCGGATGCCGCCGGGCTTGCTCGCGTCGCCATGCGGGCCGTGCGCGTGGCCGCCCGCCGGGGCCCGCTGCCTCGCTCGCACGATGGCCCGCAAGCCCAACAGTACGAGCATCGCGGCCACTCCCAGCTCGAAGGCGTCGCCGAGCCGCGCCGGCATCTCGCGGCGCACGAGCAGCAGCGCGCCTCCGACGCCGAGCAGCATCAGCGCGTGACCGACGCCCCACGCAGCCGCGAACGTCATGCTCCTACGCGCGCTCTTCTGCTCAGCTACGACCGTCGACACGGCTGCCAGGTGGTCGGGCTCCATCGCGTGGCGTACACCCGCGGCGAGGCCGAGCGCGGCACCGAGCAGGCTGTCGAGCATGCGGGGACGCTAGCACCGGGCGAGTGGCGCGCGTCTGCAAAATCTGCCACCGGCGAAGTTGCGCCGAGCAAGTCGACGCCTCCCCCGCCGTCGAGCCGGTCGACACTTCCCTCGCCGTGATACGACGCCGCGGGATCAGTGCAGCTTGATCTGGGCGGCGGCCACGTCGTCGAGCTTGCCCGTCACCTTGACCTTGTTCGCGTCGAGATCGAACGCGATGAGCGCCCAGTACTCGTCGTCGGTCAACGATCCGCCGTGGCCCGGCGGCATCGCCGCGCGCACGAAGTCGTGGACGTCCTTGGCCGTCTCGAACTTGCCCTTGCGGAACTTCGCCTTGGCCGGGGGATCGAGCGGCAGCGCGCCCGCGCCCACGACCGCGGGAGCGTCACCGTGGCCCTCGCCGTGATCGCCGTGACACCTCGCGCACTTGGCCCCGTACAGCTGCCCTCCCCACGCCACGGGGTCTTCGGGGCGAGGTGTGACTGCGTTGGCCGCGTTGCCGCCGCACGCGGCGGTGGCTGCAAGAACGACGATCCCCAAGACGTAGCTGCGCATGAAAGGCTCCTTCTGGCCGCCACCACTGCAGCAGCCCCGGATCGAATCCACGATGTGAGAACCGGCGCGGTCGCCGGGATCAGGAATCGCTCACGCATACGCGATGCGGCGCATCACGGCCGCCGCGATGCGATCGCAGCGCTCTCCCATGAACGAGTAGACGCCGCTGCGCTTGGTCTCCGCGTGCTGGAGAAGCTCGCGCTGCAAGATGGCGCGGGCGCGGAACAGACGCGTCTTGACGGTGTCCTCCGGGATCGAGAGGCACTCGGCGGTCTCCGCCACGCTCAGGTCCTCGATGGTGCGGAGGACGAACACGGCGCGGTAGGTGTCCGGTACACCGTCGAGCGCGCTCTCGAGCCAGGAGGCGAGCTCG